>DATCUG010000127.1:0-6808 GCA_036567525.1 Streptosporangiaceae bacterium
AGGTGCTCCGCGACTACCTGGACTGAGGCCGGCCGGTTCAGCTTCTGTATTCAGATCTATCCGCGAGGGTGGGTTTCCCCAGGTGCCGCCTGGGCGTGGCCCGGCTGCGCTGCCGTGCCAACGCCAGGCTGCCCTGGCTACCCGTCGCGCTGCCCGGTGCCCGGCGCCAGCCGTCCCGTCTCGTCCTGAATCTCGACGGCGATCTTCGCCAGCGCCTCTGCGTGCTGGCGGCTGTGGTGGGCGCAGAACAGCAGCTCCCCGGAGTCAGGGAGAACAACGCGTACGTACGCCTGGGCACCACACCGGTCACACAGGTCCGTTGCGTTCAGCGGCCTGCTTGGTGCGAGAGCTCCGGTCATGTCGCCTCCCTCGCGTCTGCCGCCGGATCTGGGGTGGCCGGCGGACTGGACTGGACCCTTCGTGTTATGCAAACACTCCGTCAGGCGAGCCCCTTCCCGAAAGAGCCTGGCGTACGCCCACAGCGAACGACCCTGTCCGGGCGGCCGGCGGCCGCCCTGTCCAACCACTTTAACGCGCGCGTTGTCCCAGGTCGCCGGGTATGTCCGCGGCGTGGCTACGGCGAGTACCCGGCGCGGGCGGCTATCCTGCCCGCAGTCCACCTATCCGTGCCGCCCGGCACCCGTCCCCCAGGAGGGCCCCTGTGACCGCCGTCCGCGCCGATACGGCCGGCCCAGTCGGGAGAGCAGCAGCACTGGCACCTGCCCCCGGGAAGGGAGCCGGGGCGTCCGCTGCGGACGGCTACACCGCCCGGCACCTGTCGGTGCTGGAAGGCCTGGAGGCGGTCCGCAAGCGCCCCGGCATGTACATCGGGTCCACCGACAGCCGCGGGCTGATGCACTGCCTGTGGGAGATCTTCGACAACGCGGTGGACGAGGCGCTGGCCGGGCACTGCACCTTGATCGAGGTCGTGCTGCACCCGGATATGTCCGCCGAGGTCCGGGACAACGGGCGCGGCATCCCGGTGGACACCGAGCCCAAGTCCGGGCTGTCCGGGGTGGAGCTGGTGATGACCCGGCTGCACGCGGGCGGCAAGTTCGGCGGTGGCTCCTACACCGCGTCAGGTGGGTTGCACGGGGTCGGTGCGTCCGTGGTCAACGCGCTGGCGGCCCGGATGGATGTGCAGGTGGACCGGGACGGCGCCGAGTGGGCGGTCAGCTTCCGCCGCGGTGTCACCGGCGAGTTCGCGGCGGACGGGCCGGCCGCCAAGTTCAGCCGTGGGTCCGGGCTGCGCAAGACCCGCAAGGTAGCTAAGAAGGTGACCGGCAGCCGGATCCGGTTCTGGCCGGACCGCCAGGTGTTCACCAAGGACGCGTCGTGGAGCTTCGACGCGCTGGTGCAGCGGGCCCGGCAGACCGCCTACCTGGTGCCCGGCCTGACCATCCGGATCCGCGACGACCGGTCCGACGCGGACCGGAGCGCCCCAATCAGCCCGGACGTGGCCGCCGAACTGGCCGACCACGACCCGCACAGCGGGGCCGAGCCGCGGGCGGCCGAGTTCCGCTTCGACGGCGGGATCAGCGAGTTCTGCGCCTACCTGGCCCCCGGTGAGCCGCTCACCGACGTGCTGCGGCTGACCGGTGCGGGCCAGTTCACCGAGACCGTGCCGGTGCTCGACGAGCAGGGCCACATGACCCCGACCGAGGTGGACCGGGATCTGCAGGTGGACATCGCCCTGCAGTGGGGGACCGGGTACGACACCGTCACCCGGTCGTTCGTCAACGTCATCGCCACACCCAAGGGCGGCACGCACGTCAGCGGGTTCGAGCGGGCGCTGGTCAAGACGCTCAACGAGCAACTCCGTGCGACCCGGCTGCTGAAGAACGGTGACGAGGCGGCCACCAAGGAAGACGTGCTGGAAGGGCTGACCGCGGTGGTCGGCGTCCGGCTGCCCGAACCGCAGTTCGAGGGGCAGACCAAGGAGGTGCTGGGCACCCCGGCCGCGTCCCGGATCGTGGCCCAGGTGGTGGCCAGCGAGCTGCGCAGTTACTTCGAATCCCGGGGCCGGACCCGGACCCAGGCCCGGGCCGTGCTGGACAAGGTCGTGTCCGCGGCCAAGGCCCGGATCGCCGCCCGGGAGCACCGGGACAACCAGCGCCGCAAGACCGCGCTGGCCAGTTCGGCGCTGCCGCCGAAACTGGTGGACTGCCGCAGCGCCGATGACCGCAGTGAGCTGTTCATCGTGGAGGGCGACTCCGCGCTCGGCACGGCCAAGCTGGCCCGGAACTCGGAGTTCCAGGCGCTGCTGCCGATCCGCGGCAAGATCCTCAACGTGCAGAAGGCCTCGCTGGCCGACATGCTCAAGAACGCGGAGTGCGCCGACATCATCCGGGTCATCGGGGCCGGCTCCGGCGGCTCGTTCGACCTCGACGCAGCCCGGTACCAGCGGGTCATCTTCATGTCCGACGCCGACGTGGACGGTGCGCACATCCGCACCCTGCTGCTCACCCTGTTCCACCGGTACCTGCGGCCGCTGCTGGAGGCCGGGCGGGTGTTCGCCGCGGTGCCGCCGCTGCACCGGATCGAGCTGTCCAACCCGCGCAAGAACCAGGCCAAGTACCACTACACGTACTCAGACAGCGAACTGCACCGCACGCTGCTGGAACTGGAGCGGCGCGGGCAGCGCTGGAAGGAGCCCATCCAGCGGTACAAGGGCCTGGGCGAGATGGACGCCGGGCAGCTGGCTGAGACCACCATGGACCCACGGCACCGGACGCTGCGCCGGATCCGCATCACCGACGCCGCCGCGGCCAGCGGCATCTTCAGCCTGCTGATGGGCACCGAGGTAGGCCCGCGCCGGGAGTTCATCGTCGGCGGCGCCGCCGAGCTCGACCTCTCCCGCATCGACACCTAGCCAGCGCGGACTGCGGTTCGGCTCGTGATCAACCGATTGGTGTTGCCCAAGCAGCAGTAATCGGTTGATCACGAAGCGCCGGATACTGGCGGCGTGCCCTCGGTTACGGTTCGTTAAGCGTACGATACCGAGAGTGACGACAGAGATACTCGTAGCGGAGTTCTTCCGTGCTCAGGCGGCCTGGCGGCTGGCCCGCGCCGACGGCGACCCGGTGCGGGCCGCCCGCTGCGCGGCCGCGCTGCTGGACGCGGCCGCGTACGTGGCCACGTTAACGCCCCAGGACAGCGACCTGGCCGCGCTGGAGGCGGCCGGCTGTTTCCAGGGGAACATGTTCGATCCCGGCGATGAGGGCGTGCTGATCTGCCGCTGGTGGCAGTTCGGGGACCCGCCCTACGCGGGCCCCCGCGACCTGCTGACCGCACTGTCCGCCGCGGCCAGCCAGCCCAGCGCCGGCGCCCCGGCCACCCGCCGCTAGACCGGGCCAGCTAGACCGGGCCAGCTAGACCGGGGCCACCCCGCCGACCGCGGCCAGTTGCTGCCGGGCCCGCTCCCCGGAGCCGTCCCGGCGGCCTTCCGCCGGCGGCAGGTACACCGGCACGCCCGCCTCGGTCGCGCCGCGGGCCGGCCCCGGCCCGGCCCAGGCCAGGATCAGGCTGTCCTCGCCCTTGAGGAAGCGCTGGCAGCGGACGCCGCCAGTGGCCCGGCCCTTGGCCGGGTACTCCTGGTACGGCGTCACCTTCACGCTGGCCGCCGCGGCGCCGGGCAGCGCGCCGCTGCTCCCGGCTACCGTCACCACCACACCGTCGTCGACCGCGCTGTCCAGCACCGCGCCGAACCACACCACCGACGCCCGGGCCGACAGCCGGATCCCGGCCATGCCGCCGGCCGCCCGGCCCTGCGGCCGCACCGACCCGGCCCGGAACCGGAGCAGCTGCGCGTCGTCGGTGATGAACACCAGGTCAGCGTCGTCACCGGCCAGCTGGGCCGCGCCGACCACGCGGTCGCCTTCCTTGAGCGAGATGACCTCGAACTCGGTGGCGTTGGCCGGGTAGTCCGGGGCGACCCGCTTGACCACGCCGGCCGCGGTGCCGAGGGCCAGCCCGCCTGGTGTCCCGTCCGGCGCGGCCAGCGCCACCACCGTCTCGTCCGGTTCCAGCGAGACGAACTCGGTCAGCGGCGCACCGCCGGTCAGCGCGGGGGAGTGTGCGCTGGGCGGCAGTGCCGGGATCTCCAGCACCCCGATCCGGATCAGCCGGCCGTGCGAGGTGACCAGCCCGATACTGCCCCGGGCGGTGGTCGGCACCGCCGACACGATCACGTCATGATGGGCTCGCGGGCCGTCGCCGTCCGCTTCGGCGGCGGCGTCGCCGGGCGCGGTGGTGGCAGTCCGCGCGATCAGCCCGGCCGTGGACAGCAGCACCTGGCACGGGTCGTCGGCCACCTCCAGCGGGACGGCGGCGGCCCGGGTCGGCTTGCCGCTGCCCTCCAGCAGCACGGTGCGCCGTGGGTCGGCGAACCGCTTGGCCACGTCGGCCAGCTCGCCGGACACCAGCGCGCGCAGTTTCGCCTCGGACTCCAGAATCGCGGTCAGCTCGGCGATCTCGGCCTGCAGGTTCTCCCGCTCGCGTTCCAGCTCCAGCCGGTCGTAGCGGGTCAGCCGGCGCAGCGGCGTGTCCAGGATGTACTGGGCCTGGATCTCGGACAGATCGAACACCGACATCAGCCGTTCCTTGGCCTGGGCCGAGTCGTCGCTGGTCCGGATGACCTGGATGACTTCGTCGATGTTGAGCAGCGCGATGAGCAGCCCGTCCACCAGGTGCAGCCGGTCGGCCCGCTTGCGCCGCCGGAACTCCGACCGGCGCCGGGTCACCTCGATCCGGTGGTCGACGTAGATCTGCAGCAGATCGCGCAGGCCGAGCACCCGCGGCTGGCCATCCACCAGCGCGACGTTGTTGATGCCGAACGTCTCTTCCATCGGCGTCAGCCGGTACAGCTCTTCGAGTACCGCCTCGGCGTGGAACCCGCCGCGGACCTCGATGACCAGGTGCAGACCGCGCTGCCGGTCGGTCAGGTCCTTCAGGTCCGAGATGCCCTGCAGCTTCCGCGCGCCGACCAGGTCCTTGATCCGGGCGATCACCTTCTCCGGGCCGACGCCGTAGGGCAGCTCGGTGACCACGATGCCGTCCTTGCGCGGGGTGACCTTCTCCACCCGCGCGGTGGCCCGGGTGCGGAAGATGCCCCGGCCGGTCTCGTAGGCCTCCCGGACCCCGTCCAGCCCGACGATCTTGCCACCGGTGGGCAGGTCGGGCCCGGGAACGAAGCGCATCAGGTCGTCCAGGGTGGCGTCCGGGTTGGCGATCAGGTGCCGGGCCGCGGCCACCACCTCGCCCAGGTTGTGCGGGGCCATGTTGGTGGCCATCCCGACCGCGATGCCCGCGGTGCCGTTGACCAGCAGGTTCGGCAGCCCGGCGGGCAGGACTTCAGGCTGGGTATAGGTGCCGTCGTAGTTCGGGATGAAGTCGACGGTGTCCTCGTCGATCGAGGCCACCATCTCCATCGCGGCCGCGGCCAGCCGGGCCTCGGTGTACCGCATCGCCGCCGGGGAGTCGTCCCCGCCGAGCGAGCCGAAGTTGCCGTGCCCGTCGATCAGCGGCAGCCGCATGGCCCAGGGCTGCGCCATCCGGGCTAGCGCGTCGTAGATGGCGCTGTCCCCGTGCGGGTGCAGCCGGCCCATCACGTCGCCGACCACCCGGGCGCACTTGACGTGCCCGCGGTCCGGCCGCAGGCCCATCTCGTTCATCTGGTACAGGATCCGGCGCTGCACCGGCTTCATCCCGTCCCGGGCGTCCGGCAGCGCGCGCTGGTAAATGACGGAGTAGGCGTACTCCAGGTAGCTGCCCCGCATCTCCTCGGCAACATCGATGTCGACGATGTTTTCCTCGAAGTCCTCTGGGGGCGGGGGTGTTGCGGTGCGTCGTGCCATGTCCGCCATTGTGCCGCCTGCCAACGACCAAGATGCTTAACGCCACAACCTGGTGCGCGCCGTCACCTGGCCGAGGTGGCGTAGCAGGTTCTGGTGCGGCCAGACCAGCACGGTGTACGGGCCGACTCGGTAGCTCCGGGCTGGTGGCCCGAACGCCGTCCGCAGGTCGGCCACCGGGGGCGACGGCGGGGTGCCGGGCAGCGCGGCGAACGTGGCGTCGTGCCGCCGTGGGTCGAACCAGGACTGCTCGGCTTCCCACCGGCCCGGCCCGAGTTCGTGGCCGGTCACCGCCAGCGGGCGCAGCGCCACCCGGCCGCCGCTGGACACGGTGACCACGCTGCCCAGCGCCGAGTTGCCCAGGCCGTACCGGAGGTGATGGGCGGCCAGCCAGCTGGTCAGCGGCTGGGCCTGCGGGGCTGCCGGAGCGTGCGCCAGCAGCGCGGCCAGGCTGACCAGGTAGCCGCCGCCCACCGCGGCCAGCACTGGCAGCAGCCGCGCCGCGGCCAGCCGGTCAGCCAGCCGCCGGGCCGCCAGCACGGCGCCGAACGGCAGCACCGCGACGATCTCCCGGGTGGTGGACACGCTGGTCACATCGGTCCAGACGGCGAATGCGGCCAGGTTGACCAGGACCCCGGCCAGCAGCAACTGGTCCACTAGGCCGGTGTCCCGCAGCCGGCGCAGCCCGGCCCCGGCCGCCCAGACGGCCAGGGCTAGGCCAGCCAGGTGCAGCAGCAGTAGCACCGTGTTCAGGCCGGCTGGCTGGCCGAGGAAGTCGCCGCCGAACAGCAGGGCCAGGCCGGCCACCAGCTGGTAGACGTGGCCGGGCAGCGCGCCGAGCGAGGTGAGCTGTGAGCTGACCGGGTTCAGCCGGAACCCGCCGGCCGCCCCGATCAGGTGCAGTGCGGCGGCGGCGGTGGCCGTCGCCGTCACCCCGGCGGCCAGCAGCGCCGCCT
>DATCUG010000128.1:0-3985 GCA_036567525.1 Streptosporangiaceae bacterium
ACCACCGACCCGCGGCTGCGCGAGGCACTGCTGGACGCGATGGCCGGTGGCGCCACGGCCGGCCACGCGCTGGCCGGACTGGCCGGCCGCACCGCCGACCTGGCCTGGCGCCAGCTCGCCGCCGTCGACGCGGCTGGCGGGTCGGCCGCCTACTCCGGCGTGCGCGCGCTGCGCCAGGCGGCCGACGTATATGCCCCGGGCGCGGCCGCGGCGGGCAACCTGCTGGCCGCCCCGGACGTGCCCGCGGCCATGCTGGCCGCTTTCCAGGACGCGGCCGGCCAGAGCCTGGGTGACCGGCTCATCGCCGCGGTGCGGGCCGGGCTGGCGGCCGGCGGCGAGGTCACCCCGGTGCGGTCGGCCGGGCTGCTGATCGCCGACTCGGTGCCGTGGCCGGTGACCGACCTGCGGGTGGACTGGCATGACGACCCGGTGCCGGAGCTGGCCCGGCTGTGGCAGCTCTGGCAGCCGCAGGCCGGGTCTTATGTGCAGCGCGCGCTGCGCCCCGCCGAGGTGACCCCGTTATGCGCGCCGCCGCCCGGCCGCCCGGCGGCCGGTTGCTGGCCCGGTGAGCGGCTACCTGCGGGTCGGCCTGGCCCAGTGGACGCCCGCCCCGGAATCCGGCGTCAACCTGGGCACCGCCGAGGCGGCTATCGGTGAGCTCGGCCGGCGCGGCTGCCAGCTGGTGGTGCTGCCCGAGCTGTGGCTGTGCGGCTACCGCACCGCCACGCTCGGCGCGGACGCCCGGGCGGCCGCCGAGCCGCTCGGCGGCCCGCTCCAGCGGCGCCTGGCCGCCGCGGCCCGGGCGGCCGGCCTGGTCCTGTGCGCGGGCAGCTTCCCCGAGCTCAACGGCGGGCGGCTGTTCAACACCGCCGTGATCTACGGGCCGGACGGCGAGCTGCTGCTGCGGCACCGCAAGGCCTGCCTGTACGGCGCCGAGCCGGCCGTGTTCCAGCCCGGCAGCGCCATCACGGCCGGCGACATCGCCGGCGGGATCGGCCGGGCCGGCCTGTGCGTCTGCTTCGACGGCGACTTCCCGGAGACCGCCCGCGCGCTGCGCCGGGCCGGCGCCGGGCTGGTGCTGCACCCGTCCGCGTACGAGGCGGCCGCGCAGACCTGGTGGGACACCATCTACCCGGCCCAGGCGCTGTGCAACGGCCAGTGGTGGATCTCCGCCAACCTGCACGGCGGCACCGGGGCGGACCGGATGCTCGGCGGCAGCCGGGTCATCGCCCCGGACGGCCGGGTTGTCGCGGCCGCGCCGCGGCACGGGGATCTGGTGCCCACCCCCGAACTGCTCGTCGCCGACCTCGCCATCGGCGACGAACTAGCCACCGCTGCTGCCTCCGGCAGCCCGCTGTGGTCCCCACCCCGGAGTATGGAGGAACCAGGATGAGTCAAGACTCGGCCGCTGAGCACGCGGCGGCGCTGGAGCGCCACACCATCGACATCATCCCGTTGAGCGAACGGCACGGTAAGGCACGGGACCTGTTCACGATCTGGTTCAGCTCCAACATCATGCCGCTGACGTTCGTGACCGGTGCGCTCGCCTCAGCGGTGTTCGGCCTCAGCTTCGTGTGGAGCGTGGTCGCCATCCTGGTCGGCAATGTGGTTGGCGCGCTGTTCATGGCGCTGCACTCCGCGCAGGGGCCGCACCTGGGCGTGCCGCAGATGATCCAGAGCCGGGCCCAGTTCGGTTATTTCGGCGCGCTGCTGGTGGTGCTCGTCGCGGTGGCCATGTACGTCGGGTTCTTCGCCTCCAACCTGGTGCTCGGCGGCCAGTCGCTTAACCAGCTGGTCAGCGGCATCAGCGTGGACACCGGCATCGTGATCTGCGCCGTGGTCAGCCTGGTGATCACGATTTTCGGCTACGACATGATCCACGCGGTGAACCGGTGGGCCGTCGTCCTGTTCGGCGGCGTGATGATCCTCAGCCTGATCTTCATCGTCGGGGTGCACGGCCTGCCCGCGGACTTCCTGTCGGCCGGGCACTTCACCACCGGCGGCTTCCTGTCGTCGGTGTCGCTCGGCGTGCTGTGGCAGATCGCCTACGCGCCTTACGTCTCGGACTACTCCCGCTACATGCCGCCCAACAACGAGGCCGGCTCCACGTTCTGGGCGTCCTACTGGGGCACCGTGCTCGGCAGCGTCCTGCCCATGATCCTCGGCGCGCTGGTCGGCGCCGCGTCCAGCAACCCCGACCAGATCGCCGCGCTGAAGACGCTCAGTGGCGGCGTGGGCTGGCTGGTCATGCTGGTCTTCGCACTCGGGATCATGGACACCAACGCGATCAACCTGTACGGCGGCGTGCTGTGCTCCATCACTACCGGCCAGACGTTTGCCCGGCGCTGGCTGCCCGGCGCCCGGGTGCGGGCCATCCTGTCGGTCGCCATCGTGGCCCTGGCGCTGGTGCTGGCCATCGGCCTGCAAGCGAACTTCCTGACCAACTACACCAACTTCATCCTGCTGCTGCTCTACGTGCTCATCCCCTGGACCGCGATCAACCTGGTCGACTACTACCTGATCCGGCACGGCAACTATGACGTGGCGGCGTTCTTCGACCCCAGCGGCGGGCCGTACGGCCGGGTCGGCTGGGTCGGGATCAGCACCTACCTCATCGGCATCCTGGTCGAGATCCCGTTCATGTCCACCACCCTGTACACCGGCCCGGCGGCCAGGGCGATGAACGGAACCGATCTGTCCTGGCTGGTCGGCCTCGTCGTCACCGTGCCGCTGTACTACCTGCTCGCCGTCCGCTTCGTCGCGCGCCGGCCGGCCGCTGCCGCCCCCGCCACCAACCTGACCGCGGGCTAGCCCGGGAGATCCTCGCCGGTCCGGGCCGGGCAGGACCGGTGTGCCAGGCGCGGGGCCAGCCTGACCCGCTGGCTCCGCGCCCCGCCTCGTGTCAGCCGAGGGAGTCCCGGCCCACTTCGAAGCGTTCGTGGTAATGCCGACGGGCCTGCTCCACCAGGGCGTCACTAAGAATGGCCAGCGGGTGTGGGTCGGCCAGCAACGGCTCGTCGTCCGGGCCGCGGCCGACTACCCGCCCGGTCAGCAGCCAGGCGTATCTGTCCAGCTCGCCCTCGGCGAGCCGGGCGTACTTGCATACCTGGCGGGCCAGCCAGTCCGGCACCGGCCGGCGCCACCAGTCCGGCGGCGTCAGCGGCACGACGGACAGGCCGGGCAGGGCCAGGCCGCTTTCGTAGTCCCGGCTGGCCTCATGCTGGTCCGCGTCCGGGCCGTGCGAGTACCGCAAGAAGACACCCGACCCGGGGCGGGCGAAATCGGTCAGCCGGTCCAGCCGGTCAATGATGGTCAGCTGCTCAGACATCGGATCATGAGCGCTTCCCGCCTGGCGGCGCTGAAACGTACCGTGTACTGCCCGTTAGCTGGGTAGCTGCGACTTCGATGGCCCGTCCGCGAACGAGGCGATGGAGGCAGGCAGTGACATCAGCAGGCAGCAAGAGCGGGCAGATTACCGGCCGGGCGCTGGATGAGATGCACGCGTACGCGCACGGCCAGGACCGGCCGCTCGGGTCCTTCCTGCTCATCATGGGCGCCTACGGCACGGTCGTCACCGGCATGGCGGCCGTGGTGGCCGCCAGCGGACGGCGCCTTCCGGACCGGCTTTCCTGGCCCGACCTGGCGCTCTTGGCGGTGGCCACGCACAAGGCGTCCAGGCAGCTGGCCAAGGACCCGGTAACGAGCCCGCTGCGGGCGCCGTTCACCCGCTATTCGGGCACCAGCGGCGAGGCGGAACTGGATGAGGAGGTGCGCGGCCGCGGGATGCGCAAGGCGCTCGGCGAACTGGTCAGCTGCCCGTTCTGCCTGGGCCAGTGGGTGGCTACCACCGGAGTGTTCGGGATGATCATGGCCCCGCGCGCGACACGCGCGGTCGCCAGCGTCTTCGCCGTGCTGACCGGATCCGACATGCTGCAGTATGCCTACGCCAAGCTGCAGGAAAGCTGACGCCAGCAGACCAGAGTGC
>DATCUG010000129.1:0-7134 GCA_036567525.1 Streptosporangiaceae bacterium
CGCCGGGCGGACCCCAATGGCAGCCGTCGCCGGAACAGATCGCCCGGATGCGCGCCACCACTGGCCATTTCCTCGCCCACCTGCTCCGCCCGACCACGGACTTCCAGCCGGACATCGCCGCGCTGCGCGCGGCATTCACCCGCATCGTGGTCGGCGCGGGCGCCACCTCGACGGGCCAGCTAGCCAACCGCACAGCGATAGCCCTCGCCGCCGAGCTCGGCACGCCGGTAGTCGAGTTCCCCGGCGACCACGGCGGGTTCCTGGCCCAGCCAGGACCGTTCGCCGACGTACTGGGCCAGGTACTCAGCCATCCGGCCTGAGCCTGACTGAGCGGTCCGGTTAGCCGTTACCCGGCGGGAGCAGCAGTTCCGTTCTGAATTGCGGTGCGAGGCTCCGCGCCCGGGCGATAACGGCCGTTTCTGCGTCTGGGCTGAGCGGCGGCGGCGCTTCCGTTCGGGTGGCGACTGGCTGGCCAACCAGGGTGAAGAACTCTTCCTGGCCCGCCGGTGCACACAGGCACAGTAGCCGCGCGGGGCGGTCCGAGGCGTTGCTGAAGGAATGCGGCGCATTAGACGGCACATTGATCGTCTGCCCGGCCCGGGCGACGATCGGTTCCCCGCGGAACGTCACCTGGACCTCTCCGTCCAGGACGGTGAACATCTCCTCGAAGTCGTGCCGGTGCGGTGGCGGGCCGCCGCCCGGCGGGACGTGCATGTCGATCAGCGTGTACCGGCCGGCGGTGTCCCGGCCGGTCACCAGGATCGTGTAGGTGTCGCCAGCGAGCCCGATGTGTGGCAGGCTCTGATCTTCGTCCGGTCGCGCGATGGTGAGCCCGCGGGACAGGTCGTCAGGCGGGATCGGATTGGCCTGGTCCGGCATAGTGTCTCCCTACCCCCGCTCCGGGCGGTCAGTCGGCGGCCAGGTCTTCCAGCCAGTGCTGGCTGGCCCGGGCGACCCGGGGCGGCACGCCCAGTTCATCCAGCATTTCGCTGGCCGCGGCCATTTCGTGCGCGCGGCGCCGGGCGTGCTGGTAACTGCCCCGCTCCAGCCGTTCCGCCGTGTCCGTGTCGGCCGCGGCCAGCTCGGCCGCGAGGTGCTCGCGGAGCCAGTCCGCCTGGCCGGCCGCTTCGGCGGCACGCAGCGCCTCGACCAGCGCGGCCGCCATGCCCTTGTAGAACACGCTGCGCAGCAGCTTGCGGGTGGCGGCCGTGCCGGGTGGGCCGGGCAGCACGTCAACCGACCCGCCGCAGCCGCCGAGCAGGCGGGCCACGTCGGCCGCGGCCGGGCCGGAGGCCAGCATCGGGGTGCCCAGGCCGCGCGGCGGCACCGGCGCCATGATGGCCACGTCGGCGAACGGCACCCCGGCCTGCCCGGCCTGGCCGGCCAGCCGCTGCTTGAGCCCGGCCGCCGACGTGTTGAGGTCGGCGTAGACCGTGCCGCGGTCCAGCCCGGCCAGCGCCTCGCGCAGCGCGTTCTCGGCTTCGCCCGCCGTGGTCAGGCTGAGTACCAGGTCGGCGCCCCGGCAGGCATCGGCGTCATCGGCCGCGGGCTCGACGCCGGGCGGGGCGGGCACGGCCGGGTCGAAGCCGCGCACCCGGGCCCCGGCGGCGGCCAGGTCCCGGGCGATGTGCCCGCCCGCCTCGCCCAGGCCCAGCACGGCCACGGTGACCGGCGCCGTCATCCCGGGGTGCCGGACGGCCGGGCCGCCACATCGACCGGCGGCGTGCCGTGGGTGTGGAACGTCTCGATGGTCTTGAGCCCCCACGCCTGGCCCTTGGCCCGCTCTTCCCGGCTCCACGAGATGGGCCGCC
Organism: Streptosporangiaceae bacterium; assembly: GCA_036567525.1. Lineage (GTDB taxonomy): Bacteria > Actinomycetota > Actinomycetes > Streptosporangiales > Streptosporangiaceae > RYN-230. The sequence goes on from DATCUG010000129.1 coordinate 1,812, forward strand.
AGTCCGGGGCCAGCACCAGCCGGGCGCCGGCGTTACAGAGCTCGATCCGGTTGCCGCCCGGCTCCCAGACGTAGAGGAAGAACGTCTGCTGGATGGCGTGCTTGTGCGGGCCGGTCTCGATGTGGATGCCGGCCTCCAGCATCACATCGGCCGCGCGCAGGATGTCCTCCCGCTGGTCGGTGGCGAACGCGACGTGATGCAGGCGGCCGGCCGAGCCGGTCCAGTCGCTGGTGTACACCAGGTCGTAGCTCTTGTCGGCCACGTGGTACCAGACCGCCGAGGGGACCCCGTCGTCCAGCACGATCTGCTCGGTGAGCTGGGCGCCGAGCACGTCTGGGAGGAACCGGGCGACAGCCGGGATGTCCGCGGCCAGGTAGTTGACGTGGTCGATCCGGCGCACGTTGGCGCCCCGCCCGGGGAACGGCGCGGCCTGGTTCTTCAGCGCCGGGCGCTGCCCCTCCGGCGCCTCATACCACTCGGTCTCCCAGTACAGCGCCATCTCGTGGCCGTCGGAGTCGGTGAACAGGTAGGCCGGGCCGATGCCCTGCTGCGGGTCGGTCCAGCCGATGCCGTGCCCGCTGGCCTCGATGGCCTGCACCCGGCGCTGCAGCGCGGCCGGGCTGGCCGCGCGCAGCCAGGTCCGGCCGACACCAGACGTCTCGCTGCCGGTCACGCACACGGTGAACCGCTCGTAGTCGTCCCAGGCGTGCACGTACGTGCGCGGCCCCTCGCGGGCCACCTCGGACATGCCCATCAGCCGGACGAAGAAGTCGACGGTCTGCTCCGGCACCGCGGAGCGCAGCTCGACCGCGGACACGTGCGCGATGTCACGGCACCGCTCGGGCTGCGGGGCCAACTGGCGGGCTTTCATAGTCACCTCCTGGCGCCGGCCGCGCGCCCGGCGCCTTCCGTTCCGGCCCACGTCCGGCTGGCTTGATCGGCTGGCAGGTTCCTGAGTGCGTCGATGACGCTGGTGATGTGGTCCCGCATAGCCACCTCGGCGGCGGCCGGATCGCGCGCGATGATCGCGGCCGCGATGCGCTCGTGCTGGCCGAGCGACACGGCGGGGCGGCCGGGCACCAGGGACAGCGCGAACTGGTGCCGGACCAGCTGGGCGCGCAGCCGCTCGATGATGGCGGTCGCGGTGGCGTGCGCGGCGATCTCCCGGATCAGGCCGTGCAGCCGGGCATTGGCGTCGCTGTACCGGAGCAGCTCGGCGGCGGCCACCGCGTCGCGCATCTCCTGGATGATCTCTTCGAGCCGGGCGGCCTGCGGCGGGGTGATCCGCTCGGCGGCGCGGGCCGCGGTCAGGCCCTCCAGCAGCCGCCGCACCTCGGTGATCTCGATCGCCTCCCCGACCGGGATGACCCGGACCCGGGCGCCCCGGTGCCGCTGCAGCTCGACCAGCCCTTCGCTGGCCAGCACCGGGATGGCGGCGCGCACCGCGAACCGGCTGCAGCCGAACCGTTCGCACAGGTCCACCTCGACCAGCCGCTGCCCGGCCGCGAACTCGCCGTCCAGGATGGCGTCCCGCAGCGCGTCCAGCACCGCCACGTCGTCGGTCACGTGGGCTCCTCCTCCGGCTCAGCCTGCACGTAGCGCACGCCGAGCCGGTCGAGTACCTCACGCAGGCCGTACCGGTCCAGGCCCAGCTCACCGTGGGCGAACGCGGCCCGGGCCGCGTCCTCGCGCTGTACCCGGGCCCGGCCCGCCGCGGCCACCTCGGCGGCCTGCGCCCGCGGGATGCAGACCACCCCGTCGTCGTCGGCCACCACTGCGTCGCCGGGATGCACCACGATCCCGCCGACCACGATCGGCACGTTCACGCAGCCCGCGGTGGCCTTCAGCGTGCCCTGCGCGCTGCGGTGCTCGGACCAGAGCGGGAAGCCGGCCTGGGTGATCTCCGCCACGTCCCGGACCCCGGTCGTGGTGACCAGGCCGGTGACGCCGCGGGCGGCCAGCGACGTGACGATCAGCTCGCCGATGAACCCGTCGCTGGACGGCGAGGTGGTGGTCACGACGAGCAGGTCACCCTCGCGGGCCTGCTCGATGGCCGCGTGCACCATGAGATTGTCCCCCGGCCCGCACAGCACGGTGACCGCGGTGCCCGCTGCCCGGGCGCCGGCCCAGGCCGGCCGGAGCGTAGTGCCGAGCAGCCCGGTCTTGCCGGCCGCCTCGTGTACGGTGGCCACGCCGAGCTCGCCCAGCTCGCGCACCACGGCCGGGTCGGCCCGCGGCGGGTCCACCACGATGACAGGCTTCATGCCAGCACCGTGCTTACCTGCGGGAACACACGCTGATAGGCCTCGGCGTACTGGATCGACCTGGGGCCGCCGTTGCGCACCGCCTGCACGGCGCGGCGTTCGGCCAGCGCGCTGTAGTAGCGGACCAGGTGCTCCTGGGAACCCATCGCGGCCATGGCCGCCGTCTTGCGGGTGAACACCGGGGTGATGTCCACCAGCACGTCCGGCTTGAACTCGCACATCTCCGGCTGGTGCGGCTCGAAGCGGAACACGGGCGGCGCGCCCAGCGGCGGATGCTCGGACTCCCGGCCGATCGCCTGGGCCACGGCCCGGGCCCGGATGGTCAGGTCGGCCGCCACCGGATGGTCGTAGTTGTACGGGTCGGCCTTGGCGTGGGTGAGGATGACGTCCGGGGCGGTGGCGCGCATCAGCTCGGCCAGTTCCAGCAGCATCTGCTCGTTGTCCGGCAGCGGGTAGTCACCCTTGTCCATGAAGTGCATGACCGCGCCGAGCGCATCCCCGGCCGCCTGCGCCTCGGCCCGCCGGATCTCCTTGACCTTGTCCAGCGTCATGTTCGGCTGCTTCCAGGCCCCCTGGGACTCGCCCCGCTCACCGAACGACAGGCACACCACGTGCGCCTCGGCGCCGGCCTCGGTGGTGAGCGCGATATAGCCGGCCGCCCGCCAGACGAAGTCGGCGGCGTGCGCGCTGACCACGAGCAGCCGCCGGGCCGCGCCGGGCGTCTCCGCGGCGGCGGTCACCGCGTCCCGTCCTGCGCCTGGGGGCCGGCCAGCAGCCTGCTGTTGGCGACGATCATGGTGGTGATCTCCTCGTCGGTGAATCCGGACTCCTGCAATGCGTCGGCCATCAGGGCCAGGCCATCCTCGACCGGGGGGTTGGCCGGCTGGCCGAGATCGGTGGTGATGATGGTCTGCTCCGGGCCGGTGGCCCGGATGTTGGCCACCATCTTGGCCCAGTCGTACTTGCCGGTGAATGGGGTGGTAAAGCAGCGCTCCAGGAAGGCGCCCTTCCGGGCCAGCGCGACCTGGTCGGCCACGCCCATGTCCTGCTGCGGGAACTCCGGGTGGGTGATCATGACGTGCCGCACCCCAGCCTCGAACGCCGCCTCGGTGACGGCCCGGGCCTCCCCGGCGGACAGGTGGCCAGTCGCCACGACCAGCTGATGCCGGGCGGCCAGCGCGAGCACGGCCCGCGTGGCAGGCAGTGGCCGGCCAGCGGTGTCCAGCACCGGCACCGGGCCGACCGTGATGCCCTGGGCGGTCAGTTCCTGCTGCAGCGCCAGCCACACCGGCGGGGTCGCGCCCGCAGGCAGGCGGGCTCCCTTCGCCCGGTGATTGGCCGCGTCCAGGGTCGGCATCCAGACGATCCGGGCCCCTTCCCGGGCGGCGATCTCGACCGCCAGCGGGTTCATCCCGCCCACGGCGGCGTTCAGGGTCAGCGTGCCGAGCACCTGCACCGCCCCGTTCAGCGCCTCGTTCACCACGGCGGCGCGTTCCGCGGTCGGCACGTAGTGCGATTTGAGCGCGAAGCCGGCCAGGCCCACATCCCAGCAGCGCCGGGCCAGCTGGAGGTCGGTGAGCCGGCGCCGCATCACGTCCGGCTCGACATGCACGTGCAGGTCATAGGCACCGCGTACCGTCCGGCGGGCCCACTCGGTGGGGGCCGAGGTGGTCAGCACGCAAGCCTCCGGCGGCGCTGACAGGAAGTCAGCTATTTTGGCGACAATTTTGTAGGGAAGACGCGGGCTACGTTAGGCGGGGCTGGCCTGGCGGTCAAGCGGTACGCACCGGCTGGCCGGGACTGGCCAGGCACCGGTAACCCGGCGGCCGGGTCAGGGCCGGGCCGACCGGGCGGGCAGTGGCGTTAGGAAGAAGCGTCCGGGACCATCTGGTCGGCGGGAGATAGGTGCTCCACCGTTACCCCGGTGGCGGTGAACGTGCGGGTGACGTAGGCCGAGCTGTACACCCAGAGGATCTTCATCGGGGTGTCCCCGGTGTTGCGGAACGCGTGCTCGACGCCGGCCTCGACGTAGGTGGTGTCGGGTGGCTGCAGCGGCGTGACCTGTCCCGCGATCTCCACCTCGGCCGAGCCTGCCAGCAGCGTCACGTGCTCGTCGCAGTTGTGCAGGTGCAGCGGCGCCCCGGTGCCGGCCGGGTAGATGCTGATGCCCGTCGTGATCTTGTTGTCCTCGGCCGCGCTCTGCCGGGTGATCAGCGGAATCGTCTCCACGCCGCCGCCGCGGCCGAGCCGGGTCACCCCGGCTGCCCTGATCACCGTCATTAGGGCAGGCTAGCCGGGCCCGGCCTGCACGGCGCGAACCCTAAGCGTTCGGCCAGCGGCGGCCAGACCAGTGCACTGTGAGGAGTCGACACACTCGCTACGGACGGAAGACCTCACCATGCGGCTGCCTGCCCTGACGTCCCTATCCCCCCGCCAGCAGGAAATCAGCGACCGGATCAGCCGCCGCCGGGGCGGCACCCGCGGGCCGTTCCTGGTCTGGCTGCGCAGTCCCGAGCTGTGCGAGAAGGTCGAGGCGCTCGGTGCGTACTGCCGGTTCGAGTCGGCCCTGGACCCGCGGCTGCGCGAGCTGAGCCTGCTCATCGCGGCCCGGCACTTCGACGCGCAGTACTCCTGGAACGCGCACGTCGGGAAGGCAGCCGGCCTGGGCGTGTCCCGGGACAGCCTGGCCGCGCTGGCCGAGCGCCGGGAACCGCAGTTCGGCCAGAAAGACGAGCAGATCGTCTACCAGTTCGGCACCGAGATCCTCGACCGTCACTTCGTCTCCGACGACACGTTCGCCGAGGCCATGTCCGTGCTGGGCGAAGCTGGCCTGATCGACCTGATCGGCTGCCTGGGCAACTTCTCCATGCTGGCCATGCTGCTCAACGCGTTCCAGGTCGACCTGCAGCCGGTTGAGCCGCCGTTCCCGGACGTGCGCGGCTTCGCCCACGTCCCGGCCGAGCCCGATCTTGCATAACGCCAGTCGGCGGCAACTGATCTCCACAGGCTCTCGGCCGGCACCGGCCACCGGGCCAGCTCCCGGAACTTCACCACGTCCG
>DATCUG010000130.1:0-3641 GCA_036567525.1 Streptosporangiaceae bacterium
AGCCCGATCGGCCCGCAGCCGACCACGGCGGCCGTGCCGGCCAGCTTGACGTGGCCGAGGTCCACGGCGTGGATGGCCACGCCCAGCGGCTCCAGGATGGCGCCGTCGGCGTCGCTCAGCGCGTCTGGCAGCGGGTGCAGCAGCTCGCTGGGCCAGGTCAGGAACTCGCGCATGGCGCCGTCCTGGCCGCCGTGCCCGGCAAACCGGATGTGCAGGCACAGGTTCCGGTAGCCGTCCCGGCACAGCCGGCAGGTGCCGTCCGGGATGGCCGGGTCGATGGCCACCCGCTCACCGCGCCGCGGCCCGTCGGCGATGACGCCGGCCGCCTCATGGCCCAGCACCAGCGGACGGCTCAGCAGCGCGTCGCCGATCCCGCCCTCGCCCCACCAGTGCAGGTCGGAACCGCAGATACCGACCGCGGTGACCTGGACCAGGCTCTCACCCGGCCCCGGGACGGGGACCGGCTCGTCGGTAAGCCGGAGGTCACCTACCGCATGCAGCCGTGCCGCTCTCATCCGTCTCCTCGGGGTGGGGGTGTTCCCAGCCTACGGAAGGGGGCGGCGGGCGGGGCGAACGGCTAGCGCCCGCGCGGCAGCTGCTTCATGTCCGCCGGGGCGCTGGACATGAGCAGGCTGGTCTGCTGGCGGCCGCCGATGGCGGTGTTGGACCGGGCCGGCTCGCTGTTCCGCGATCCGCCGGTGGTCAGCGACAGCGCCAGCGCCGGGCACATCTCGACCGCCTGCGCCGCTTCCTTCTCCAGCCAGAACGGCACCGGCATGTCCAGGAACATCGGGTAGCCCTGGTTGTCCAGCTGGACCATCTCCGGCGCGATCCGGGCGCACAGCCCGTGCCCCGAGCAGCGGGCCCAGTCCACCTTGAGCCGCACCTGGGACTCTTCCTCCGGCCCCAGCGGCAGCAGGCCGCGGACCTGCCGGCCGCAGGAGCCGCGGAACAGGTGCGCGGTCAGGTCGTCGCTGAACACGTCCAGCGCGGACAGCACGAACCGGGACACGCCGTCCGGGTGCGAGCAGGCACCGCGGCCGCGGACCACCGAGGCGGCCCGGCGGGCCATGTCCAGGGTGTCGAGGCCGCCGGAGCCGTCGGCCAGCGCGCTCATCGAGCGGGCCAGGCCGGGCAGGCCGAGCTTGCACGGGCCGCACTGGCCGGAGGATTCCTTGGCCATGTAGCGGACGATCCGGGCCACCTCGCCCATCGGGCAGGTGCTGGCGCTCAGCGGCAGGATGATGCCCGCGCCGATGGTGCCGCCTGCCGCCTCCAGCCCGGCCCGGGACACCGGCACGTCGTCGACGATGGCCGCGGGGATCCACATCCCGTGATAGCCGCCGACCAGCACCCCTTCCGGCGCGGTGGCCTCACAGATGTCGAGCACGGTGCCCAGCGGCACGCCGGGCGGCACCTCGACCACGGCTGGCCGGTTGGCGGAGCCGCCCACGGTGAGCAGCATGGTGCCCGGCTCGTCCGGAGTGCCGTCCGAGGCGTAGCCTTCCTCGCCCAGCATGGCCAGCACCGCGACCTGGGCGAACGTCTCGGCGTTGGACAGCAGCGTGGGCTGCCCGTCCACCCCGCTCTCCGACGCCCGCTTGCGCTTGCCGGACGGCAGCGGATTCTTGCCGTTGACCGCGTTGACCAGCGCGCTGCCCTCACCGGCGACGAAGCGCTCGGGCACCTCGACCACCCGGACCATCTTCTTCAGGTCGGGCTCGGCCTTGGCCGCGTCGGCCATCGAGGCGGCCGCGGCCGGGTTGGTCACGCCGATGATGACCATCCGGGCGTTCAGCGCCCGGGCCACCAGCAGCGCCCCGCCCAGCACCAGGTAGGGCGAGCGCAGCATGAGCATCTTGTCCTTGGCGCTGCCCGGCTCGCCTTCAGTCCCGTTGATCAGGATGAACGGGCGGGTCTTCTTGGCCGCGCACGCGTCCACCACCGCGCGCAGCTTGCGCGCGAAAGGGAATCCCGCACCACCTCGGCCCCGCAAGTCAATCGCTTCCACCATTTCGATCAACTGCCGCGCGGTCACCCGCCGCATCGGGCCGAAGATCTCTTGGTGCGTGGCGAGATCAATACGTTCGTAGCGGTCCAGGCCCGCGGTCAGCCGGGCCCGGCCAATCCGCATTGCCTCCGGGACGATGGTTTTCGCGTTCACTGGCGATATCCGGTATTCACCGCCGAGCTATTCAGCGGGTCGGTGACATCGTGCGGGTTATAGGGCTGCCGGGCGCGGGGCGACCGCGGCCGGGTGTACGACGCGTCCTGCTCGGCGAACGAGGCGTAGTGCTCGGCCCGCTCGCGCTCGAACTGGGCCGCCCGGTCAGAGGCGCCCGGCCGGGTGTACTGGTCACGCGGGTCATACGCCACCGGCGGCTGGTACGGCCCGGACTGGCCGTAACCGGGTGCGGGGGCCTGCGGGTACCCACCGGAGCGGTACCGCTCGTCCGGCGGTGGGCCGCCGTAGGGACGGCTGGGCCGGGGTGGCGCCATGTCGTACCCCATCGGGGGCTCGTACTGGGCCGGGGCCGGGTACGGCCCAGACCGGTCATAACCGGCGGGCGGGCCGTACTGGTCCGGCCGGGCATACGGCCCTGAGCCGTACTGCGCGGGGGCCGGCTCCCGGCGGTAGGGCGGCTCGAACTGGCCGGACCGGTCGGCCGGGTAACCAGGCGGCGGCCCGTATGAGCCGGACCGGTCGTAGCCGGCCGGGCGGTCGTAGCGCGGGGCCGGGCCCCGCTGCTCGTACTCCGGCGGGCGCTGCTGCTGGTAGGGGCCACTGGGGTGCTCGTAACGCGGCGCTGGGCCACGCTGCTCATACTCGGGCGGGCGCTGCTGCTGGTACGGGCCACTGGGGTGCTCGTAACGCGGCGCCGGGCCACGCTGCTCATACTCCGGCGCCCATTGCTGGTACGAGCTTTCCTGCGGCTGCGGCCGGTACGAGCCGGACCGGTCGATCTCCCCGGTCTGCTCGTAGCGCGGCGCCGGGGCGTCCGGGCGGCGGACGCCCATCGGCCGCTCGTACGCGGCATGCCAGTCACGCTGCCCGGACGGGACATCCGCCTGTTGCCGCAGCGGCCGCCCGACCTGGGGCAGCGGGCCGGACGGGTGATCCGCGCCGAACTGCTGGCCGAACTGGTCGACCTGGGGCAGCGGGCCGGACGGGTGGTCGGCGCCGAACTGCTCGAACCCGCCGGGGCGGCCAAACCTTGTCGTTTGACCCATAGCCGTCTGGCCCACCGTGGTCTGGCCGAGCCGCCCGGTCGCGGTGAACTGGCCGGTCCGGCCGGACGCCGAGCCCCGGCCGGCCGGCAGGGCCAGCTGGGTCCGGCCGCCGCGGGCGGCCGCCCCGGGCCGCCCGCTTTCCAGCGCGCCCGCCGAGTGCGGCCCGCCACCCAGCGCGGTGGCCGGCATCGAGCCGGTCATGCCCATGCTGGAAATCGCGGCTGCCGAGGACAGCGAGGCACCGGGCGGCGGTTCGGCGACGACCTGGTCGGACAGCTCGTTGCGGGCCCGGTCCTTAGCGACGAAGCGCACCACCAGGGCCAGCGCCACGGCGGCCACGCAGAAGCCATAGCTCCAGTAGACGAAGCCCGCGAAGCCGAAGAACGGCTTGGCCGGCCGCCCGGCCAGCA
>DATCUG010000131.1:0-7947 GCA_036567525.1 Streptosporangiaceae bacterium
GGTGCCTGGCGCGGCGCGGCCGCCGGGGCCCCGTTACCGCCGCCGCTGGACACGGCGCTGGCCACGGACCGGGCGACCTCTTCCTCCAGCGAGCCGCGGGCCGCCTCGCCGGCCACCAGGTTGGTGACCACGTCGCGGACCTCGGTGAGCCGGCGGACCGTCTCGGTGTGCCGGGCGACCAGCAGGTTCAGGCGGCGCTCGGCGCCGTCGTGGATGGCCGTGGCCCGGGCGGTCGCCTCGTCCAGCATCTGCTTGGCCTGCGCCTGCGCGGCCGCCACCGAGTTCTCCGACTTCTTCTGCGCCTCGCTGACCACGCGCTCCGCCTCGACCCGGGCCGAGTTGCGGGCCTTCTCGGCCTCGGCCCGCGCGGTGGCGATGGTGTTCTCGGCCTGCTCCTGGGCGGCCGAGAGCATCCGCTCGGTCTGCTCCCGTGCCTCGGCCTTCAGCCGGTCGATCTCCTGCTTCGCCTCGCCCCGCTGCTTGGTGATGTCCTCCAGGGCACGGGACTTCTGCGCCTTGGCCTCGTCGTCGGCGAGCTTGAGGATCTGCCCCATCCGCTCGCTGAGCTCCTGATGCGCCGGTCTGTCGTCCAGGTCCCGCTGCCGGGCCGCCGCCACCTCGGCGCGCAGCCGCTCGACCTCATCGATGGAACGAGAGAGCTGGACTTCGAGATCGTGCTTCTCGCTCTTGGCGCGAGCCACGAATTCGTTGACCTGACGCCGACTGTAGCCGCGCATCTGGACTTCGAACTCGTCTTCGGAGTCGAGGTCAGGGATAAAGTCTCTGTGCTCAGTCATAAGGAGTCACCCGTCAGGTGGGTCAGGCCAGGCTACTACCCGGCCGGACGCCGGGGCGCGGCCGGGCTTGCCTGAGTGCGGAGCGGGCAGGCGTGCCAGGCGGATCTGGAACAACAGGTGTGGTCGGGCAAGACTCTTGTCCGTAAGTCCCGCGCGCGCAACCGAAACGAACGAGTATCCCGTTTTGACCGGATTGCTGGATACCGCCGGACTGGAGAAGGAGATGCTGATGGGCCGCCTCGGCGCACTCGATGACCGGGTTCCGGACGTGCACCCGGAGGCGTGGGTCGCGCCGGGAGCCGTAATTGTCGGGCGGGTGACGCTGGGCCGGTCGGCCAGCGTCTGGTACGGGTCGGTGCTGCGTGCCGATGACGACGAGATTCTGGTTGGCGCGGAGTGCAACATCCAGGACCAGTGCTGCCTGCACGTGGATCCGGGCGAGCCGGTGCGGCTGGGCGAGCGGGTCAGCCTGGGCCACCACGCCACGGTGCATGGCGCTCAGGTGGATGACGGCGCGCTGATCGGCATCGGGGCGGTCGTGCTCGGCCGGGCCCGGGTCGGCGCGGGCGCACTGGTGGCGGCGGGCACTGTCATCCGGCCGGGCCAGCAGGTTCCGGCCGGCGTCCTGGTGGCCGGGGTGCCCGGCAAAGTGGTGCGGGAACTGACCGATGCGGACCGGGCCACGTTCGCCAGCACCGCGGCGAACTATGTCGCCCGCGCGGCGGTGCACCGCGCGGCGCGTTGGTCCAGCTTTCCCGGCCATCCCGGGTGAATCACCCCGGATTGGCCGCCGATCTTGGCCGGAGAAGGCGCATCATGAGTCACTTGTGAAACAACAGCCGGCCGAGCCCTTAGCGTACCGGCAGACTCAGCGTCCTCAGCTTCTTGGAATTGTTACTGGGGTTATGGGTAAAATCCCACTTGAGGGTGGTCCAGAAATGACCCTGATGGGTCATGCGGGGGCATAGGGCCGCGTCGTAGCCTTGTGGTCAGGCTTCCGCTTAGCAGCTTGGCGATGGAGGTGGGCGCGGTGCGCGAGCATCTCGATCTTCGCGTCCCCGATCGTGTCGCGCTCGACGAGATCGAGCTGTACGCCGAAGTGCTCAGCGCCGTGGCCGTGTGCGACCGGCCGCTGACCGCGCAGGAACTCGATGAGGTGCTGGGAGTCGGCTCCGCGGTAGGCAGCCGCGCCGACTGACCGGGTGGACCGCAGGCCCTGATCCGCTCACGGATGGCGGTACATCACGTCCGTGTGCCAGTGCGTGAAGCCGAGCGACTCGTACAGCCGGATGGCCGGCGCGTTCGCCTCGTCCACGTACAGCATGACCTCGGGCAGCCCACGCGACCGCAGATAGCGCAGCCCTTCCAGGGTGAGCGCGCGGCCCAGCCCGGAGCCCTGCTCGCCGGGGTCCACCCCGACCACGTACACCTCGCCGATCGCCCCGGGCCCATCCGCCGGGTCACCGGGCCGGTCCTGGTGGATCTTCGTCCAGTGGAACCCGGCCAACCGCCCGGCTCGCTCAGCCAGGAAGAAGCCGGCCGGGTCGAACCACGGTTCCCGCTCCCGCAGCGCCAGGTCGGCCGCGGTCCACGCACCCTGCTCCGGGTGACTGGCGAACGCCGTGCGGTTGACCTCCAGCCAGGCCTGCTCATCGGCGCCGACGGTGAACGTGCGCAGCGTCACGTCCGCGGGAAAGCGGGGCTCATCCAGCGGGGTGCGCAGGGAACGGCGCATCGTCCACAGCGCCCGGTTCCGGGTGAAGCCAGCCCGGTGGGCCAGCGCGCTGGCCGCGGGCAGGTCGCCATGCGCCCACACGCGGAGCGGCCGCGGGGCGGCCCCGGCCAGCGCCGCCTGGGCCAGCGCCAGGCCCAGGCCGTGCCGCCGGTGCGCCGGGTGGATGACGAGTTCGCCGCTCGGGCCGTCGGCCGTGTCAGACAGGTCCAGGTGGGCGTACCCAGCCAGCTCGCCGCCGGCCCGCAGCAGCAGGTCGCGGCCCGGCGGGTCGCCGCCGTAGCGCACGTGCAGCAGGACATGCTCAGACAGCGGGCTGACCGCGTCCGCCGCCGACGCCGCGCTGACCAGATCCAGCACCGCGGCGGCGGCCGGCCCGGTCAGCGGCCCGGTGACCTCGATACTGGGTGTCATCGCCGCCGCTCGGCGCCTGCCGCCGCCTTCTTGGGCTGGGCCGCGGCCGGGCGGACCGGATCCGGGGCGTCCGCCTCGCTGGCCACCGCGGTGGCCGGGGCGCGGGCTGGCCGGGGCGGCCTTGGCTCGTCAGCGCCCTTGGCTGGGACGAAGCGGTACCCGACGTTGCGTACCGTGCCGATCAGCGCCTCGTGCTCGGCGCCCAGCTTGGCGCGCAGCCGGCGGACGTGCACGTCCACCGTGCGGGTGCCGCCGAAGTAGTCGTACCCCCAGACCTCCTGGAGCAGGTGCGCCCGGGTGAATACCCGGCCGGGGTGCTGGGCCAGGAACTTGAGCAGCTCGAACTCCTTGAACGTCAGGTCCAGGGCGCGGGCCCGCAGCCGTGCGGTGTAGGTGGCCTCGTCGATGGCCAGGTCCCCGGACCGGATCTCATCCGGGGTGGCCGGGGCCAGGCTGGCCTTCCGGCCAATGGCCAGCCGCAGCCTGGCCTCCACCTCGGCCGGCCCGGCCGTGTGCAGCAGCACGTCGTCGGCGCCCCACTCGGCGGTGACCGCGGCCAGGCCGCCCTCGGTCAGCACGGCCAGCACGGGCACGTCCAGGCCGGCCGTGCGGAGCAGCACGCACAGGCTCCTGGCCTGGGCCAGATCGCGCCGGGCGTCGACCAGCACGGCATCCGCTGGCGGTGCGTCGGCCAGCGTGGGCACCTCGGCCGGGGCTACGCGTACCGTATGCAGCAGCAGGCCGAGCGAGGGCAGTATCTCGGGAGCCGGGTCCAGCGTCGGGGTGAGCAGCAACAGGTCACTCACGCGCTGCCACCTCCGCCCTGTGCTCTGCTGTGGGGAAAGTACCCATCGGTGGACACAAGGACCCGCCGGCGGCACTGCCAGGATCCGATGTGAGCGAGGATAGCGGACATGGCCACAGTGACAATGCGCTACTGGGCCGCGGCGAAGCAGGCGGCGGGGGTCGCCGAGGAGACCATCAGCGCGGAAACCCTGGCTGACGCGCTGGCCGCGGCCGTGGCCGGGCGGGACGGTGCGGCCACCCTGCGTGCGGTGCTGGCCCGGTCATCCTTCCTGGTGGACGGATCCCCGGTGGGCACCCGGGCACCGGATTCCGTCCTGCTCACCGACGCTGCCGTGGTCGAGGTGCTGCCACCGTTCGCGGGTGGCTGACCCGGTTCCTGACCCAGGTGCTGACCAATGCCGCCGCTTCCGGGCGATGTCCCGGCTTTCCAGCCAAAACCTGGCCCCGCGGGTGAACCGGGGGACCAGGAGAGCCGTTACCCAGGTGTGGCACACCACCGAGGCGTCCAGGGGCGCGAGCCCCGGGGAGGGGCATGTGATGAGGACCTCGTCCGCGCGCTCTACGCGGAGCACGCGGCGCCGCTGCTGCGCTACGCGCTTCGGCTGACCAGCGGCGACCGGCAACGAGCGGAAGATATTGTGCAAGAGACGCTGCTCCGGGCCTGGCTGCACCCCGAGGCTATCGCCGAGCGGCCAGCCCGTCCCTGGCTGTTCGCGGTGGCGAGAAACCTCGCGGTGGACTCGCACCGGGCCCGTAACGCCCGGCCGCGGGAGGTCGGCGAAGCAGCGCTCGAACTGGTACCTGTTGCCGACGAGGCGGATCGCGTGCTCGAATCGTGGGCGGTGGCCGACGCCCTGCGTGACCTTCGGCCAGAACACCGGCAGGTGCTGGTGCAGACGTACTATCTCGGCCGCTCGGTCGCCGAAGCCGCTACCGAACTCGGTATCCCGGGCGGCACCGTGAAGTCACGGACTTTCTACGCGCTCAAGGCACTCAGACTGGCCCTCGAGGAACGGGGGCTCGCGCCATGACCGGCTCGGTGGACTGCCGCGACATCCGGCACGCACTAGGTGTCTATGTGCTGGGCGCGATCGATCCGGCGGAGCGCGCCATGGTGGACAGCCACCTGAGCATCTGCCCGGAGTGCCGCGAAGAACTGGCCAGCCTGGCCGGGCTGCCCGCCCTGCTGCGCCGGATCCCGGTCGGCGAGGCGCAGCAACTGGCCGACGAGCCGGAAGACGAGCTGGCCGACGCCGACATGCCCTCCGACCGGGTGCTGAACTCGCTGCTGGCGCGCACGTCGCGGGCCCGGCAGGCGCGCCGCTGGCGTGGCCTGGCCGCCGCGGCCGCGGTGGTCCTGGTGGCTGGTGCGGCCGGGGCGGCTGGCTGGAGCACGCTGAACCCGCCCGCCGCGACGGTGGCCGGCACGCACTTCGAATCGGTATCCGCGAGCAACCCGGCCACCCATGTCTCGGCCACCATCAAGTACGCGCCGCGGTCCTGGGGGACCGTGCTGGACACCCAGGTGCACGGGCTGCCCGAGGACGTTCGGTGCAGCCTGGTAGTGACCGACGCAACGGGCCGGACCGTGGTGGCTGGCAGCTGGAAGACCAGCTATGACGAGGGCGTCACGTGGTACCCGGGCGCGTCCTCGGTGATGCTGGACAGCGTGCGCAGTTTCCAGGTCACGTCCGGCGGCCGGGTCCTGGTTACCGTCCCGGTGCGCTAAGGCCGGTGCCGTAGATCCGGGCCCGGGAATGGGACCGGCCGCTGGCACGCTGTAATCGGCGTGCTCGCTGGAATCGTGGTCTGCGTGCTGGTGCTGGCCGCCGCCGTGGCTTTTGGGCTGCGCCGCCGCCACCAGGACGGGAAACTCACCGCGCCCCGCCCGGGTCAGGTGACCGCGGCCCAGCTTGGGCAGCCGCTCGGGACGCGGGCCACCTTGCTGCAGTTCTCCACCGAAGTCTGCGCGCCGTGCCGGGCCACCCGGCAGATCCTGGGTGAGGTGGCCAGTGACCTGGACGGCGTCAGCCACGTGGAGGTGGACGCCGCGGAGCGGCTGGACCTGGTCCGGCTGCTGGACGTGCGGCGCACGCCCACGGTGTTCGTGCTCGGCCCGGACGGCCAGGTCACCCGGCGGGGCAGCGGACTGATGCGCAAGGACGAAGTGCTGGCTGCACTGGGGGATGCCGGGTGAACGCGATATCCTACCAGATTGGTGGGAAGTGACACACGGGCCACCTAGGCATACCATCGGGGGCGTGCTTTCCCAGGCCATCCCGGATGAGCGAGCGGACGGCGGCTGGTCGCGGCCGCTGCTGACCCGGCGGCGGGTCGTCGACTACTGCCACGTCGCCGCGGCGTTGTGTCCGGGCACGCCGTGCCCATAGCAGCTGGCTGAGTTCAGCGTGAGCGGTGACGCTTGCCGTCACCCGGGCACGAGCAGTCTCGTCGGTTCCCCGTCCAAGGGAGAGGTGCTGCTGGTGAACGTCGATCCGCGGGGACAGCGCTGCAATGCCGCGCTGTCTGCGATCGTGCTGGCGATCGTGCTGATCACCAGCAGCGGCTGGCTGCTGGCCGCGCAGGCCGTCGTGTTCGGCATCGGCGCGGTATTCGGGCTGCGCTTCTCGCCCTACGGATACCTGTACCGGTGGCTGATCCGGCCGAGGCTGGGGCCGCCGGCCGAGCTGGAGGCGGCGGCGCCGCCGCGGTTCGCGCAGGGGATGGGCCTGGTCATCAGCGTGATCGGGGTGATCGGGTACGCGACCGGGCTGGTCCCGCTCGGCATGGCCGCGGCGGCAGCGGCCCTCGCGGCCGCGTTCCTCAACGCAGCCTTCGGCTTCTGCCTGGGCTGCGAGATGTACGTGATTATCAAACGAGTCTGGCCGGGCCGGCAGCAGATGGCCGAGCCGGATTCCGACAAGGAGGTTGCTGCATGAGCCGCTCTGACGTCCTGGTGGACGCCGACTGGGTGGAGGCCCACAAGAGCGATCCGGGCGTGGTGCTCGTCGAGGTAGACGAGGACACCAGCGCCTACGACACCGGGCACATCCCCGGTGCGGTCAAGATTGACTGGAAGAAGGATCTGCAGGACCCGGTCCGCCGCGACTTCGTGGACAAGGCCGGTTTCGAGGCGCTGCTGTCCGGGCGCGGGATTTCCAACGACGACACGGTCATCCTGTACGGCGGGAACAACAACTGGTTCGCGGCCTATGCCTACTGGTACTTCCGGCTGTACGGGCACCAGAACGTGAAACTGCTCGACGGCGGCCGCAAGAAGTGGGAGCTCGACTCCCGCGAGCTGGTCAAGGACGTGCCCGAGCGGCCCGCCACCCACTACACGGCGAGCGAGCAGGACGCGGCCATCCGGGCCATGCGCGACGAGGTGGTGGCGGCCATCGGCAAGCGCAACCTGGTCGACGTGCGGTCGCCCGATGAGTTCGCCGGCCGCCTGCTCGCCCCGGCGCACCTGCCGCAGGAGCAGGCCCAGCGGGGCGGGCACATCCCGACCGCGAAGAACGTGCCGTGGTCCAAGGCGGCCAACGATGACGGCACGTTCAAGTCTGACGACGACCTGACCACGCTGTATCGCGACGAGGCCGGGCTGGACTTCGGCAAGGACACCATCGCCTACTGCCGCATCGGCGAGCGGTCCGCGCATACCTGGTTCGTCCTGCACGAACTGCTCGGGCAGTCGAACGTGAAGAACTACGACGGCTCCTGGACCGAGTACGGCTCGCTGGTCGGCGTGCCGATCGAGCTGGGCGATGGCCAGTGACCGGGGCACCGGGCAACGACGGCTGCGGCGCCCCGGCGGGTGGGGCGCCCCTGCCTGCCGACGCCGGTAACCAGGCGATCGTGCAAGGGCATGTGACCAGGGACGGCAGTGCCGTGCAGACCGGGTACGCCCGGCTGCTCAACGACGGCGGCGAGTTCGTCGCCGAGGTGCCGCTGGGCGCGGACGGCGGGTTCCGCTTCTTCGCCGCGCCAGGCACCTGGACGGTACGTGTGCTGGCCCCGGGCGGGGTGAAATCCGACCAGACGGTGACCGCCGACATCGGGCAGATCACCGCGGTCCAGGTCAGCGTCTGAGACAGAACATGCCAGCGGGGCGGGTGGGACTTTCCACCCGCCCCGCTGCATTGTGCTCATGTTCATCTCCTGGTCAGGTTTCGCTTCCCTTCTCGTTCACCTAGG
>DATCUG010000132.1:0-2885 GCA_036567525.1 Streptosporangiaceae bacterium
CGTACGGCGGCAGCGTGATCGCGCGCAGCACGCTGATCGCGGGCACCCGGTCCACGAACGTCACGTCGGTGTGCCAGCTGTTGGCCTTGCCCTGCTCGGAGTCGATCGGCAGCACCGCGGTGCCGTCCCCGGCCACGGTCGGGTGCGGCTTGGTCAGCGGGCCGAGCAGCTGCGCGAACGCCCGCTGGTCCGCGTCGGTGGCGTGCTGCTGGTCGCGCAGGAACACCACCTTGTGCCGGAGCAGCGCGGCGCGCAGTTCGGCGACCGCGGCCGGATCGACGGCCCCGCCGGCCCGGATGCCGCCGACCACGGCCCCGATGACGCCACCGACCTGGGTGACGGAGATCTGCTGGTAGGAAGGCTGGCCGTGGAGAGCCACCGGGCGGTCCTGGACGCTGGTCATGCGAGGGCACCTTTCGGAAGGCGGTTTTCCAGCAGCCTGCGCCGCCGGCCCTCGTATGTCAAGTATTACGATCGGTTTAGTATGAAATCCGATGATGCTGAACGCCACTGCCTGCCAACTGCCGTCGCGGGCGCTCAGTCCCCGCTGGCCGGCTCCAGGACGAACACCGGGATCAGCCGGGACGTCCGCTGCTGGTACTCGGCGTAGGGCGGGTAGGCCGCCACCGCCCGCGCCCACCACTCGGCGCGCTCCTCGCCGGTCAGCTCACGGGCGATCATGGCCTGCCTGCGCGGGCCGTCCTGGAGTTCCACCCGCGGCTCGGCGCGGAAGTTGTAGTACCAGTTCGGGTGTTCGGGGGCGCCGCCCTGCGAGGCCACGGCCGCGTACCGGCCGTCGTGCTCGACCCGCATCAGCGGGGTCTTGCGCACCTTGCCGCTGCGTGCCCCGCGGTTGGTGATGACCACCACCGGCAGCCCGGTGTCGCGCAGCGTGGTGCCCCGGGTCCCGCCGGAACTCTCGTACTCCGCCACCTGGTCGCGTACCCAGCCTTGCGGACTGGGCTCATATTCACCCTCGATCGGCATACCGTTAGTCAATCATGAGCCCAGCACCTGCCCCCCTCCTCGCCGCCGTCCAGACCCGGCTCGACCAGGTCATCAGGTATGACGACGAATCCATCGTGCACGACAAGTGGATCCGCCAGCGGTACGACTGCGGCTGCTTCCCGAGCCTGATCCCGGCCCGGCGGGCCACCGTCGAGACGGCCTGGCACGAGGCCGGCCACGCGGTCGCGGCGCTGGCCGTCGGAGCCCGGTTCAGCTCGGCCAGCATCCACCACAGCCGGACGTCGGACGGCCGGGTGCACGGCATCTTCGGCGGCGCCCGCGACCGGATCTTCGTCATCGACGCGGCCGGCCAGATCGGCCAGCAGTTGCGCGACTGGACCATGCTGGACGACGACGATGAGCTGCGCGCCTGGCTGCCCACCTGGAAGAGCGACGGCGGGGACGCGCGGCGGTTCCGCCGGGCCATCGCCGCCCGGTACGGCCGGGACGAGGTGACCGCGTGGCGGCGCAGTGAGGCGGTGCTGACCCCGCTCCGGCTGCAGATCCGCCAGGTGGCCCGGGCCCTGCTGGTGCATCCCCGGCACCTGCCCTACCACGTGGTGGCCGAGGTCGCCGCGGCCTGCTAAGTCAGGCGCCTCACGGGACCACGGTCACCGGCCAGCGGCTGGCCCGGACCAGGTGCACGGCCAGCGAGCCGACGAACCGGTGCCCGGCCTTGGTCGAGGCGCCCACGATCACCGCGTCGGCCCGCACCTCGTCGGCCAGCCGGACGATCTCGGCGTACGGGTTGCCGGTCCGCTCCACGAACTCGGCGTCGATGCCCAGCCGGACGGTCTGTGTCTCGGCCTGCTCCCGGAGTTCTGCCGCCACCTCGTCGTACGCTTCGTTCATGGAGATGGCCGCGCCCGCGCCGATCCCGGCCATGGCGCTGAACGGGCGGACGTACAGGATGATCAGCCGGGCGTGCTGACGGCGGGCCATCCCGGCCGCGTAGGCACCGGCCCGCATGGAGGTGTCCGAGCCGTCCACACCCACCAGCAGCACGGCCGGGCCGTCCCACGGCTGTTCGCTCACGGGGCTAACGGTAGCGGGCAAACTCACCGAGGGAGGGAGCGCCATCGGCGTCGATGAGGAACGGGCCGGGGTATCGCTGACCAACCTTGGCCAGCCGCTGTTCGACGGGGCCGCGGCGACCAAGCGCGACCTGGTCGACTACCTGGACGCGGCGGCCGAGCACCTGCTCGGCGAGCTGCGTGAGCGGCCGCTGTCGGTCATCCGGGTGCTCCGCGGCCAGCCGCCGTTCATGCAGAAGAACGTGCCCAAGTACACGCCGGAGTGGGTCCGCACGGTGCCGCTGTGGGCGGAGAGCTCACAGCGCCAGGTGTCCTACGCGCTGTGCGAGGACCGGCGCACGCTGCTCTGGTTCGGCAATCAGCGGGCTATCGAGTACCACCCCACGCTGATCCGGGTGGGCCACTGGGACGAGCCCGGCTACCTGGTGCTGGACATCGACCCACCGGAGGGCGGGGAGTTCCGGCTGGCCGTCCGCGCGGCCGGCCTGGTCCGCCAGGCGCTGGCCGACGCCGGGCTGGCCGGCGCGGTGAAGACCAGCGGGGCCAAGGGGGTGCACGTGTTCGTGCCGCTGGACGGGTCGGCCAGCCTGGCCGACGCGGCGGCGGCCACCCGGGCGCTGGCCGCCCGGGCCGAGCGGCTGGATCCCGGGGTGGCCACCACCGCGTTCATCCGGGCCGACCGGGAAGGGAAGGTGTTCCTCGACCCCACCCGGGCGGGCGGGGCGACCGTGGCCGCCGCGTACAGCCCGCGGGTCCGGCCCGGCACCCCGGTGTCGTTCCCGGTGCCGTGGGACGAGCTCGACCGGGTCGTCCCGGCCGACTTCACGCTGCGCACCGTGGCCG
>DATCUG010000133.1:0-2541 GCA_036567525.1 Streptosporangiaceae bacterium
GAACGGGATCATGCTGTTCGGGTCGGTGCCCAGCCCGCCGAACACGCCCAGGTCCTGCACCAGCACCCAGACCGCGGCTGTCAGCACCAGCAGCAGCCCGGCCGCCGGCCGCAGCACCGACCGCCAGGCCTGGACCAGCGCCCCGGCGATCAGGCCGGCCCCGGTCACCGCCAGGGCGACGACCACGACCAGGTTGACCAGGAACCCGTGCCCGGCGGTGAACGAGCCGAACCCGCGCACCCAGCCAGCCAGGAACCCGGGCTGCGAAGTCTGCGACATGTCCTGCACCATGCTGGTCAGGCTGCCCGGCTGGCGGCCCGCGGTGCCCTGCCAGAAGCCCCGCCCCGGCCACGCCTGCAGCACGGCCATGCCGGCCAGGAACACGCCCGTGCCGGCCAGCAGCCGCCGGCCGAGCTGGCCGCCGGGCCAGGCCCGGTCGGGCAGCGCGATCAGCGCCCCGGCCACCGCGTACAGCAGGGCCGCGCCGGGGGCGCCGAACAGCCAGCTCAGCCCGGGCGCGAACAAGCCGCCGAACGCCTCGCCGAAGATCCACACCAGCAGGCCCCAGCCCACGCTGGCCAGCCCGCCGAGCTGGGACCACCGGCCGCGGGCGGCGGTGAGCAGCCAGATGCCGATGCCGATCTGGATCCAGACCGCCGCCGCGGCCGCGTTGACCGGGTGGTAGGACCAGCCCTTGGCCGCCCAGTCGACCACGTCCCGGACCCAGCCGGGAGCGCTCGCCGCGGCCGGCTCGGTCACGTTGGCCGGCAGCCCGAGCGGCATGGCCGGCTGCATCTGCAGCACCCCGTCCACCAGCCACAGCACACCGAAGCCGATCCGGATCAGCCGCCGGCCGGCCGGCTCGGCCGCCAGGGCAGCCGCCTGCGCCCCGGGCCGCTGGCGGGCCGCGGGCAGCCACTCGCGGACGCTCACCCAGAGCATGGCCAGCAGGAAGAAGATCAGCAGGGCGATGATTCCCTGATGGATCAACGCGGAGCGGAACGCCGCTACCACCGTTTGATTCGTCAGCTGGAGGGAAGAGCCCATCCCGGACATGCCAGTTACTCCTTTATTCACCCCTGTCGACCGATTACTGCCACTCCCGGTCCCAGAGGGGTGACACCGCGCCGCATCAGGCGCAATTCACACGGCACGATCCTAGCGCCGGACCGCCGCCAGAAAAGTATTCTCCTCCCTGGCCAGCCGGCTGGAAATACCAGGGCAAAGCCCAGCCCAGCAGATTCTCAGCAACTTCCCGGCCACCCGCTATGGCCTCGCCGCTTCACAAACCGCACAATGTCAAGAACAGGTCACGATCGCTGGGTCCGCCCCCGGAGAGCCCAGGCAGGAGGATGGATGCGGCGACATGGCAAGAGGACTCCGCTGCGCGGGCGGGTCTTCCAGGCCAGGCGGGCGATCTGGAGCGTCGGGCTGGCCAGCGCCGCGCTGATCGTGGCCGTGGCCGCGGCACCGGGCGCGGTGGGCGCGGAACGGCTGGCCGTCCGGCTGGCTGCCGCGGTCAAGTCGCTGCCCCGCAAGGCGCCGGTGGTGCCGCCCGCCCTGCTGCACGGCCGGTTCTATACCGGCACCCCGGCGGTGGGCGCCCTGTTCACCACCAGCGCCGGCCACCTGGGCAAGCATTTCTGCACCGGCAGCGTGGTGGCCAGCCCGGCCGGTGACCTGGTCATCACCGCGGCGCACTGCATGCAGGGCAAGCAGGCGGGCAGCGTGGCCTTCGTCCCGGAGTACCACCGCCACCAGCAGCCGTTCGGGGTGTGGCTGGTCACCCAGGTGTTCGTGGACCGGGCCTGGGCCTCGTCGCAGAACCCGGACCACGACTTCGCGTTCCTGGTCGTGTCCCAGTCGGGTGACGCCACCCCCATCCAGGACCTGACCGGCGGCGAGAAGCTGGGCACCGGCTGGAAGCCGGTGCAGAAGGTCCAGGTCATCGGCTACCCGGACACCCGGGAGCGGCCAATCACCTGCACCTCGAAGACCCGGGCCTTCGGTGCGCACCAGCTGGAGTTCGACTGCGGCGGGTACACCAACGGGACCAGCGGCGGCCCGTTCCTGGCCAGCGTGCACGCGGCCACCGGCCTGGGCACGGTCATCGGGGTCATCGGCGGCTACCAGCAGGGTGGCGACACCCCGTCGGTGTCCTACTCGGCCCGGTTCGGCACGGCCGTGCGCGCGCTGTACAACAAGGCGGTGGCCAGGAACTGACCAGCTCAGCGGCCCGGCGGCGGGGCGATCTCGTCCAGCTCGGCCAGCTCGGCCGCGGTCGGGATCCAGTCGGCTGCGGCCACGTTCGCCTTGACCTGGTCCGGCGAGGTGGCCCCGGCGATCACCGACGCGCAGCCGGGCTGCGCGGCCAGCCCGCCGACGGCCACGTCGAGCAGGCTGACCCCGTGCTCCGCGGCCCATCCGCTCAGCGCCTCGACCCGGTCCAGCTTGGCGTCGGTGATGTATCCCGCCCGGCTGGCCAGCCGGGTGCCCGGGGCGGGCGGCTGGCCGCGCCGCACTTTCCCGGTGAGCAGGCCG
>DATCUG010000134.1:0-2384 GCA_036567525.1 Streptosporangiaceae bacterium
GCGGCGCTCAGCCTGGACTGCGCGGTGCGCGGGCCGGGCCGGCCGCCGCGCCCGGCGCTGCCGCCGATCGCCGGCCGGGCCGGCCTCGACCTGCATCCCATCGACGTGGCCGATCCGGCCGCCCGGGACTGGCTGCAGGCCTGTGCCCCGCCCGAGGCGTCCGCGCTGGCCCGGCTGGCCGCGGCCATCGAGGTGACCCGGCAGCATCCGGTGCCGCTGATCGCGGGCGACGTGGTCGGCGCGCTGCCCAGCCTGCTGGGCCGCTTCCCGCCCGGCCAGCCGCTGGTCGTGGTGGACGCCTACCTGGCCGTGTTCCTGCCCGCCGGGCAGCGGGACCAGCTGGCGGCCGGCCTGGCCGCCGCGGCCCGGGACCGGCCAGTCACCTGGCTGTCGCTCGACCCGCTGGTCCCGCTCGGGCCGCACGGGGACCGCAGCGTGCAGGACCTGCCGCTGCCCGGCTGGCTGGTCCGCGACTACCAGCGCCACGGCGTGTCCGCCGTGCTCGGCGCGCGCACCTTCCACCGCGGCGCCGAGCACCGGCAACTGCTGGCCCGGGCGCACCCGTCCGGCCAGTGGGTGGAGTGGCTCGGCCCCGGCTAGCCGGCCCCGCCGACCGCGATCAGCGCCACCGACGCGGCGGCCAGGCCCAGCCCGGCCAGCCGGACCCTCGTCAGCCGCTCACCCAGCAGCACCCGGGCCAGCAGGATCGTCGACCCTGGGTACAGCCCGGTGATGACCGCGGTCACGGCCAGCAGGCCCTGGTGCGTCGCGACGAAGTAGCAGGCGGTGCCGGCCCCGCCGGTCACCCCGGCCAGGATGGCCAGCCAGGCCGCCTGCCGCGGTGGCGGCTTGAGCTGGCGGCTCACCGCGCCCACCAGGCCCAGCGCGGCCAGCCCGAACAGCTGCGCGATGACCGGCGGCCACAGGTCGTGCCCGGATCCGGACCGGTTGAGCCCGATGAACAGCACCGCGAAGCCGGCCCCGGCGACCAGGCCGTAAGCCGCTCCCACGGCCTGCCGGCCGGCCTGTCCGCTCGCTGCCTCGCCACCCGGCCCGGCGGACACGGCCACGATGGCCGGCAGGGCCAGCCCGATCCCAGCCAGCGCCAGCGCGCTGGGGTGCTCGCCGAACAGCAGCCCGGCCAGCACCGAGAACCCGGCCGAGGCGACCGCGCTCAGCGGCCCGGCCACGCTGAACGCCGCGTGCCGGAACCCCAGGTAGAGCGCCATCGCGCCGGTGACCCCGCCCAGCCCGGCGGCGGCCGCCCAGGCCACCGCCGGCCACGACGGGGACTGCGTGCTGACCCACGGCGCCACCAGCAGCAGGGCCAGCACGCTGGCCGCCTCGCCCAGGATCGTCACCCGGATCACGCTGGCCGCCCGCGTGGCCAGCCCGGCCGCGTAGTCCGACGCGCCGTAGCCGAGGGCCGAGGCCAGCGCCCAGAGAATCGCGAGCACCGTTGCGAGTATGTCACCGGGCATGCTGGGGACATGGATGCGGCACTGGCCGAGGTCACCGTGGCCGCCGGGCTGGGCATGTTCCTGCGGCCCAGCCGCCGCGGCGGCCCGGTGCCGGTAGCTCTGGACGGGATGTCGTCGCTCGGCCACGTCGTCCAGTCACTGGGCGTGCCGCTGACCGAGGTGGGCCGGCTGCTGGTCAACGGCGAGCCGGTGCCGCCCGGGTACCGGCCGCGGCCGGCCGACCGGATCCGGATCGAGGCGGTGCGGCGGCCGCAGCCGCTGGCCGCGGCCCGGTTCCTGCTCGACGTGCACCTGGGGGCGCTGGCCCGGCGGCTGCGGCTGGTCGGCCTGGACACCGAGTACCGCAACGACGCCGACGACCCCACCCTGGTCGGGCAGGCCAACCGGGCCCGCCGGGTGCTGCTCACCCAGGACCGCGGCCTGCTGCACCGCCGCGCGCTATGGCTCGGTGCCTACGTGCGCGGCGCGCGGCCGGACGAGCAACTGCACGACGTGCTGGACCGGTTCGCGCCGCCACTGGCGCCGTGGACCCGCTGCCCGGCCTGCAACGGCCCGCTGGCCCCGGCGGCCAAGTCCGCGGTCGCCCCGCTGCTCCAGCCGGGCACCCAGCGCACCTACCAGGCGTTCTCCCGGTGCGCGGGCTGCGGCCGGGTGTACTGGCGCGGCGCGCACAGCCAGCGGCTGGACGGGATCATCGAAGCGGCGGCTGAGACCGTGCGGGCGCGCGATCGGCGTTCTCCCGGGTGAGCCGGGCGATGTCCGGCCACAGCGGGGCGGGCAGGTCGTGCCCGACGCCGGGCAGGATGACCAGGCGGGCGCCGGTGATAGCCCGGGCCGTGGCGCGGGCCGCGCTGACCCGCAGGATGGGGTCACGGTCGCCGTGCAGCACCAGCACCGGCTTTT
>DATCUG010000135.1:0-4300 GCA_036567525.1 Streptosporangiaceae bacterium
TCCTCACCTCGGCACTCAC
This sequence comes from Streptosporangiaceae bacterium, assembly GCA_036567525.1. Lineage (GTDB taxonomy): Bacteria > Actinomycetota > Actinomycetes > Streptosporangiales > Streptosporangiaceae > RYN-230. Next base: position 20 of record DATCUG010000135.1, read on the forward strand.
CCCGGACCTGGTCGGTGCGGCCCAGCTCGGCCCGGGCCAGCTCACCGCGATCAACGCCGCACAGGCCGAGCAGGCCGCCGACCTGGCCCAGTTCAGCCTCATCGCCACCGCGGCGCAGCGCCAGCTATACAACAGCGCGCTGTCCTCGGCCCAGGCCGACCACGCCCAGGCCCAGGTGCAGCAGGCCATCACGCTGGCCCTGGACGGCGGCTCCTCGACCGAGAACCCGGCTTTCACCAACGCGGCCAACGGTTCTGCGTACCTGGTGGCCAGCCTGCACCGGGTCGAGCAGAACCTGATGTCCTCGATCATCGCCCAGGTCGGCGGGCTGCGTGACCGGGCCATCACCAGCGCATTGCTGGAAGGCCTCGGTGTGCTGCTCGTCCTGTTCCTGGCCCTGATCTTCACCACGGCCGTCGGCCGGTCCATGACCCGGCCGCTGGCCCGGCTGCGGGCCGGCGCGCTGGAAGTGGCCGGGGTGCGGCTGCCGGAGACGGTGCGCCGGATGAGCGAGAGCGGCGGCGCGGAGACCCCGGCGGGCATCGAGCCGATCGATGTGGATTCCACCGACGAGATCGGCGAGGTGGCGCGGGCGTTCGACCAGGTGCACCAGGAGGCGGTCCGGCTGGCCGCCAACGAGGCCGCGCTGCGCGGCAACGTCAACGCGATGTTCGTGAACCTGTCCCGGCGCAGCCAGTCGCTGGTGGAACGCCAGATCCGGCTGATCGACGACCTGGAACAGGGCGAGCAGGACTCGGACCGGCTGGCCAACCTGTTCCAGATGGACCACCTGGCCACCCGGATGCGGCGCAACTCGGAGAACCTGCTGGTCCTGGCGGGCCACGAGCTGTCCAGGAAGTGGACAGAACCGGTCGCGCTGGTGGACGTGCTGCGCGCCGCGGTGTCCGAGATCGAGCACTACGAGCGGGTCGTGCCGAACATCCAGCCGGGTATCTCGGTCCGCGGCCAGGCCGTCAGCGACGTGGTGCACCTGCTGTCCGAGCTGGCCGAGAACGCGACCGCGTTCTCCGCCGCGGAGACCCCGGTGAAGGTGTCCGGCTACCTGCTCAGCAGCGGCGGCGCGCTGGTCGACATCACCGACCAGGGCGTGGGCATGGCCGCCGAGGAGATGGCCCACGCCAACTGGCGGCTGGACAACCCACCGGTGGTCGACGTCGCGGTGTCCCGCCGGATGGGCCTGTTCGTGGTGGCCCGGCTGGCCGCCCGGCACGGCATCCGGGTCCGGCTCCGGCCCGGCCCGGCCGGCGGCCTGACCGCGCTGGTCTGGCTGCCCGACGAAGTGATCACCCGGGACAAGGAGACGTCGCTCGGGCTGCGCCCGTTCCAGCCACCGGCGGCCGGCAGCACGGCCAGATGGATGGACGGCGGGCTGGACGTCGGCGACCCGGGCGAACGGGTGCCGGCCGGATCCGGGCTGCCGCCGATGCGCCCGCTGCACTTCGAGCCCGGCCCGGAGAACGGCGACGGGGCGACCGCCCCGACCGTGCCCGGGGCCAGCCCGGACCCCAAAGCCGTCCTGTCCGCCCCGGCCGCGGACGTGCTGGACGCCCTCGACATCGCCGGCCCGGCGGACGCCGCGGACGGCACGGCCGCCGGCCCAGAGCCGGCCAGCCCGGGCGCAGCCAACGGCCATCCCCCAGCGGCCGGGGAGGCAGGCAGTCCCGGTGCCGCCTCCCCGGCGCACCACGTGATAGTGCCGCCCGCCCCGGACGGCGGGCCGGAGCACCGGCTGCCGATCTACGAATCGGTGGAGTCGGACTGGTTCCGGCGCGGCCGCCCGGCCACCACCGCACCCAGCCGGAACGGCGCGGACCGGCCGGCCTCCCCGGGCAGCCCGGCCGCTCCCGGCAACGGGACCCGCCCAGCCAGCCCAGCCAGCCCAGCCAGCCCCGCCGGCTCAGCCGGCTCAGCCAGCCCGGCCAGCCCGGAGCCGGTCTCGTGGACCTCGCCCGCCGACGCCGGATGGCAGGCCGCCGAGGTGGCCTACGCGCCGGTCACGGCCGGCACCACCGGGGCCGGCCTGCCCAAACGGGTACCCAAGGCCAACCTGGTACCCGGCGCGGCCGGCCCGTCGCCGCTGTCCCACACACTGCCGCCGGTCCGGACCGCTTCGCAGACCCGAGACCGCTTCGCCAGCTACCAGCAGGGCCTCCGCAAGGCCCGCACGACGGGCCCAGAGGACAACGACCCTGCGCCCAACCGAGAGGAGAACCCGTGAGCCCGCTGGCCGCTCCGGCGCACGACCTGAACTGGCTCATCACCAACTTCGCCGACCGGGTGCCCTCGGTCGCGCACGCCATCGTGGTGTCGGCCGACGGCCTCCCGCTGGCCTTCTCGTCCGGGTTCCCGCAGGACCGGGCGGACCAGCTGGCCGCGGTGACGTCCGGGCTGATCAGCCTGACCCAGGGCGCGTCCCGGGTGTTCGAGGGCGGCCCGGTCACCCAGACGGTGGTCGAGATGCGGCAGGGCCTGCTGCTCGTGATGGCCATCAGCGACGGGTCCAGCCTGGCCGTGCTGTGCTCGTCAGACTGCGACATGGGGCTAGTGGCGTACGAGATGGCGCTCCTGGTGGAGCGGGTCGGGCAGGCGTTCACGCCGCCGGCCCGCAGCGGGCTCCAGCCGCCGGAGGGCAGGTAATCCCGGTGCCGCGCAGCATGCCCCGGCTGGAAGGGGACACAGTGGATATCGCAGCGGCACAGCCCGGGCCGGGCAGCCCGGCCGACGACCCGATGATGTCGGTCAAGATCGTCGTGGCGGGCGGGTTCGGGGTGGGCAAGACCACCTTCGTCGGGGCGGTCTCGGAGATCACCCCGCTGACCACCGAGGCCGTGCTGACCACGGCCAGCGCCAGCGTCGATGACCTGGCCCTGGTGCCGGAGAAGACGGCCACCACGGTGGCGATGGACTTCGGCCGGGTCACCCTGGACGCCGGGCTGGCGCTGTACCTGTTCGGCACGCCGGGCCAGCAGCGCTTCTGGTTCATGTGGGACGACCTCATCCAGGGGGCGATCGGCGCGGTGGTGCTGGTGGACACCCGCCGCCTGGCCGACTCGTTCCCGGCGGTGGACTACTTCGAGTCGTCTGGCCTGCCGTTCCTGGTCGGCATCAACGGGTTCCACGGCGAGTTCCCGCACGCCGCGCCGGATGTCGCCGAGGCGCTGTCCATCTCCCCCGACGTGCCCGTCATCGAGTGCGACGCGCGGCAGCGGAAATCGGTCAAGAAATCGCTGATGACCCTGGTCCAGCACGCCATGGCGGCGCGGCTGGGCGCCTGAGGCCGCCCCCCCCCCCGGGTGATGATGGCGGTATGGCGCTGCGTACCGCATTCACCGAGTTGTTCCGCGTCCGGCACCCGATCGCACTGGCCCCGATGGGCCTCACCGCGGGCGGCGCGCTAGCCGCGGCGGTCAGTAACGCCGGCGGGCTCGGGTTGCTCGGCGGCGGCCCCGGCGACCGGGCCTGGCTGGATCGCGAGCTGCCGATCCTGGCTGAGCGAACGAGCCTCCCGTGGGGGGTCGGCTTCCTGAGCTGGGCCGTGGACCTGGCTACGGTCGAGCAGGCCCTGGCCTATGGCCCGCAGGCGGTCATGCTCTCCTTCGGCGACCCAGCCCCGTTCGTGCCGGCCATCCGGCAGGCCGGGGCGCCGCTGATCCTCCAGGTCACCGACCTGGCCGAGGCCAGGCAGGCGATAGCCCTGGAAGCGGATGTGATCGTGATCCAAGGCACCGAAGCCGGCGGGCACGGCGCCCGCCGCGGCCGGTCCACGCTGCCGTTCGTGCCGGTCGTGGTGGACCTGGCCGCGCCCACCCCGGTGCTGGCCGCGGGCGGGATCGCCGATGGCCGGGGGCTGGCCGCCGTGCTGGCCCTGGGCGCGGCCGGGGCGGTCATCGGAACCCGGTTCCAGGCCACCGCCGAGTCGCTGGCCGACCCGGCGATCAAGAAGGCGATCGTGGCCGGCCATGGCGAGGACACCGAGCGGAGCTCCGTGCTGGACATCGCCGGGGGATCCCGGTGGCCCGCGGTGTACCCCGGCCGCAGCCTGGCCCACCCGTTCCTCGATCAGTGGCGTGGCCGGGAAGCCGAACTGGCCGCCGACCCCGCGGCCCGGCAGGCGTACCGGGACGGCGTGGCCCGCGGCGAGCTGCCCCCGCTGCCGGTCTGGGCCGGCGAATGCACCGACCTCATCACCGACCTGCCGCCCACCACCGAGCTGGTTGCGGCCCTGGCCGGCCAGGCCGAGGACGCGCTCACCCGCGCCGG
>DATCUG010000136.1:0-19838 GCA_036567525.1 Streptosporangiaceae bacterium
CCGTCGGCCAGCCCGGCCCGCCGCTCGAAGATGTTCCGCGCGCCGAAGTCCCCGGTCAGCACCCAGGACACCCCGGCGGCCAGGAAATACAGCGGCAGCATGGGCAGCCCGGCGCAGCACGCGTACTGGGTCGCATGTCGCGCCTCGTGCGCCACCAGCGGGCGCATCGCGGCCAGCGTGACGTGATCGGCCCGGGCCAGGATCACATTCCCGACACAGAACGCCGGTGCCACCGGAACCGGCAGCCGGTACCCGGCCCCGATCAGCAGGCCATCGTGCGCCCGGGCCAGTCTGGCCCGCCCGGCCGCGGCCACCAGGACCCCGGTCATGGTGGACCCGTTCACCAGGTTGGCCAGCAACCGCACGCGGAATGCGGCGCGCATGCCGGGTCAGCCGCGCGGCCCGGTCAGCTCCCGGCCCCGTTCGGCGGATCGGGGTTGGACCCGTTCAGCGGATCGGGGCTGGGCGCCACCATCCACGGGCCCGGCGCGGTCAGCACCGGCGGCTTCTGCACCTCGGGCATGCCCAGCGAAACCTGGCCGTGCTCACGATGCGCCACCGCCGCGCCCGCGTGATACTCCTCCAGCCGCTGGACCAGCACCGGGTCGGCGTAGGCACGGCCGTCCACGAACGGCCCTTGCCGCTGCTCGATCACCGCCACCACGTCGTCGCCGCTCAGCGTCTTATGTGTCTCCAGCGCATGGGCCAGGCAGAGCACCCGGTCCCGGTCGGTGCGGATGATCTCCTCGACCCGGCCGAGCAGCCCGTTGAGGTTGTCCTCGATCCGGTCGGCCAGCGCCCGGCGCATCTCGGCTTCCGGGTCCTGGCCCTTCTTGTTCCGGCCGCCCTGCCCGCCGCCGGGCGAGCCGACCTCCAGCCGCTTGGCGGTGGAGTACGAGGACACCGTAGAGCCCATGCCCCAGAAGCCCTCCATGAACGACGCCACCGTGGTGGCCGACTCCAGGTCACCGGACACCCCGGAGGAGCTGTCGTTGTCGAAGAACATCCGCTCCCCGGCCAGCGAGGCGAGCGAGACCAGGATGTCGGTCTCGTATTCGCTGCGCCACCGGGTGAACTGGTCCTCAGGTGGGATGCTGGCCACCATGCCGAGGTAGTCGCTGCCCTTCTCGATGGTGGCGATGTCGATTTCCATGTGCTGCCGGGTGCGGTAGGCGACCAGCGCGTGGCAGGCCTCGTGGATGGCCACCGCATGCCGTTCCCGGTCGATGTAGTCCACGTCCTCGGGCGGGCCGAGTTCCTTGAGCTGCTTGGCCTTGATCACGTCCGCCCAGGTGATCACGTCCCGGCCATCCCGGATGGCCTGGATCAGTGCCTCGTTGACCAGGTCCTTGATGGTGGCGCCGGTGGCATACGGCGTGATCGTGGCCAGCTTGTCGATCTGTTCCGCGGACAATTCATGCCGCACCTTGTCGAAGTAGCCCTCGTAGGTGCGCACCCGGCCGGCCTTGGACGGGTAGCCCACCTTGTAGATCCGGTCGATCCGGCCCGGCCGGAGCAGCGCCTCGTCCAGCGCCTCCGGCAGGTTGGTCGCCATCATGACCAGGATCCGGTACTTGGGCGGTGGCTTGGGGCGCATGCCGAGCAGCCGCCGCACGTGCCGGTTCACGAAGCCGCGCGGCTTCTTCAGCCCGGAGAGCTCGGTGAGCAGCGCCTCCAGCGTGCCCATGCCGCCACCGCCACCCATGCCCATACCCATGACCTGCTTGTTGCGCCGGGTGTCCGGCTCCTCGCCGGCCGACGAGCTGAGCGCCCGCTGGGCCAGTCGCCACTGCACGTCGTGCGACAGGTAGGAGAAGCCATGGCAGCCGCCCGCCTGCCAGGCGGCCGGGGTGGCCCGGCCCGGCGTCGGCGGCCCGCCGCCCTGGGCCAGCGCACCGCGGCGGCCCAGCGAGTCGGCTTCGTCGAAGAACACGATCACCCCGCCATAGCGCAGCGCCAGCTTGCGGAGCTTGCGGAACAGCGACTTGACCTTGAGGATGCCGACGCCCATGAACATGTTGATGAACGCGCCCGGGTCGACGAACACGTACGGCCGGCCGGTCTCGCCCGCCACCGCCTCGGCCATCAGCGTCTTGCCGGTGCCCGGCGGGCCCCAGAGCAGGATGCCGCCCGGCACGTAGCCGCCCCGGGACTCGATCTGCTCCGGGTCCTCCAGGTAGAGGATGTTCTCCTTGACCCGCGCCAGCACGTGGTCCTGGCCCCAGACATCGACGAACCTGGTCTTGATGTCGTCCGGGTAGTAGACGTCCACGCCACCCTTGGACAGGAACCAGAAGATCGCCGCGAACTGGAGCACCACGAACAGCAGGATCACGAGCAGCTGCAGGATGAACGGCAGCGCGTGCCAGATGTAGGACGGCATGGACAGCAGGGCTGACACCGGGTTGGTGTGCGTCACCTTGCCGGCCACCACGGCTATCACTGCGATCCAGAAGATCCAGCCGATCAGGCGCCTGATCCGGAACCTGGTCCAGTCGGACATCTTCCGGTGCGTCGTCCGCTCGACGCCGCCGAAGAACTTGACCGTCCAGAACCGGTAATAGGCCGCCCAGTGCTCGCTGATCAGGAAGTGGATCTGGCGCAGCACCTCCAGGCCGATCAGCACGAACACCCACACGCCGGACCGGGACTCGATCCGCAGCGCGTCCTGGAAGCCGACCAGCGGGTTGTTCGCCATCGCCGACCAGACCAGGACGAACCAGATCAGAACGAGCAGGAGCAGGAACTTGATGCGGTCCCAGATCGGAAGCGGCTTACGGGTCGGCCTGTCGTCGTCCCGTGGCCGCCCATCGGGCGGCCGCAGTCCCTCCGGGCTGCCTGCCGGGGCCATCGTCATCATGGGCTCCTGACCGTGAATGAACTCATCACCGTGTCGATCTGGCTGTGGTGCTTGGTGTAACAGCTGGCCAGGCAGTGCACGAGAAGCAGGTAGACCTCGGTGTCATCCGCGTTCGTCAGGGCAACCTGGTCGAAAGTATTGACGCTGCCGTCCGGGTAGGAATAGTCGTAGACGACCCGGACGCCGTGCACTCCCTGCGCCAGTTGCAGCATGGAGTCGCTGACCAGCCTGAAGTTGGTCAGCGGGAAACCGCTCTTGGCCGCGCTGGCCCGGGCCGCGGCCGTCACCGGCAGGAAGAAGTCACGCAGGTCGTTGTAGGACAGTTCGTTGGTCGTGGTCTGGTTGACGCCCGCCACCACGGAATACGCGAACGGCTGCTGGTTCGCCGCGCCGAGCACGTGGTCCGCCTCGGGCCGGGTACTGCCGTCGTAGCCCACCGACCACACCCCGCTCTGCGGGGTGGAGTTGCCCCCGTTGACCGCGGCGGCCAGCGCGCCCGCGCTGATCTGCCGCCAGCCGGACGGCACCTTGAAGTAGGTGTGCTGGCTGGAGTTGGTGACATAGGTGAACTGCGGCGCGGCGCACCCGGCGACCACGAGACCGAGCAGGACCACCCACAGCCCGACGATGCGGCCCCTGCTCATGCACCCTCTCCTGCGTGTTGCGCGGTGTTGGCCACCACGACGTATATCAACCCGTTATAAGCGAGTATCGCCCGTGCACCATAGCGCTGGATAGATGTGACCGCGATTGGCCACACGCCTGTAACACGTAACCGCCTGGCGGCCGGCTCACGGTGCGCTAACTTGCTGACGATCATGGGCCCCCGGTGCCCCGATTGCCCCCATGTCATGCACGGTACATAACCCGGGGCAAGCTGAGCGCAGGCTGAGGAGCAGCACAGAGCCCCGGCCGCGGGATAAAGTCGCGGCCGGGGCTCTGCTGTCTTGAGCCTCTGGGCGCCTTGAAGCGCGCCCCTTCGGCTCGGATCCGCGAGCCCAGCGGTGCGGAGGGGGAATCCGCGGGCCGGGCGCCGCGCTGTGGTCGCCTGCCCGGCCGGGAGATCAGCCCCGGCCGGGGCCCAGGTATTCGTGTGTCGGAAGGTCCTGGCTCTGGCGGCCAGGTCCCAGTCGGTCAGCAGCCGTCGTAAGGCGCCCACGGCGAGGTGCCGTACTGCGCGTAGAGCTGCTGGAAGGCCTGCGTCTGCTGGGCGACGGACGCCTCGCCCGCCGTGCCCGAGTAGCCGAGGCTGGCCCAGGTGCTGGGCAGGATGCCGTACAGCCCGGCCGAGGACGCGGTCGGGTTGTTCCCCGACTCCCGCCAGGCCACGCACTGCTGGAACGACGACGGCGCGCCGCCACCGGTGCTGGTCACCGTGCTCGAGCTGCTGGAGCTGCTGGAGCTGGCCGCGGTGCCCTCGCTAGCCGCGGGCTGCGACGTGGTCGAGGACCCCTCGTCCGAGCTGGCCGGGGCTGAGGTCGGCGCCGGTGCCGCCGGGCCCGGGATGGAGGTCACCCCGGAGCGCCCGTCCGGCACGTCCACCTTCTGGTTCACGTAGATGAGGTTGGGGTTGTGGATCTGGGGGTTGGCGGCCTCGATCGCGGAAAGCGACACACCTGACCGCGCGGCGATTCCACTCAGCGTGTCGCCTGACTGCACGGTGTACGTGCTGGCCAGCGCGGGCCCGGCGGCCAGCCCAGCCATCAGCACGCCAGCGCCCGCTGCCGTGAATATCCGCGTTTGTACCCTCATACATCTCCTTGTCCGGATTGCGACCACAGCGGCCCAAGGTATGCAAGGTCGCTAGGCTGCGCAAGTCCGGATTTGCCGACGGCAGCGCGCTGAGCAGCGGATTCTCCCGGCGAGCCAGGGGATGCGGGCGGCTGGGCAGAAGTTTAAATTCCTCTCCGGCCGGGTACTGGACATTGCCCGCCGTGACCGGGCCACTCCGGTCGGCCGGCCGCCGGACGCTGCTCAGCGCGATGCCACCCAGGATGGCCGCGGCCCCGCCCAACTGGGCCGGGCCGGCCGGGTCACCGAAGACCACCACGCCGGCCACCGCGCCGACCAGCGGCTCGATGTTCAGGAACGCACCGGCCACCTCGGCCGGCAGCCGGCTCTGCCCGTAGGCGAACAGGCTGAACGGCAGCAGCGTGCCCGCCGCGGCGAGCGCGATGACCAGCGCCACCACGCCCGCGCCGCCCGGCGCGGGCGGCGCGCCCTCGGTCAGCACGCTGAACGGCAGCGCGACCAGGGCGGCCCCGAGGAACTGGACCGCGGTCACCGCGACCGGGTCACGGTCGCGGAGCAGCCGGGCCTGGACGACCGTGAACCCCGCGGACATCAGCACCGACGCCAGCACCATGCCATCACCAGCCAGGCCGGCCTGGCCGCCGCCACCCGCCGCGATCAGGGCCACGCCAGACAGCGATACCGCGAATCCAGCCCAGGCCACCGGGCGGGCCACGCTCCGGTGCCAGACCGCCGCGATGATCGCCACCATGACTGGCGCGGTGCCGATCAGCAGTGCGGCGTGACTCACGCTGGTCCGGGTAAGGCCGGCGTTCTGCAGCAGGACCGTGCCGCCGTACCCGACGGCGCCCGAGGCCAGCAGCGCCGGGCTGAACGCGGCGCGCACCCGCGGGCCGAGCACCGCCAGCAAGATGGCGGCGGCCACGCCAAAGCGCACCACGGTGAGCCAGCCCGGTGGCAGCCAGTGCAGGGCTAGCTTGGACAGCGGCACGGTGGTGCCCCAGAGCAGCCCAGCCACGGTGAGCGCGGCGAAGGCGGGGCGGCGGTTGTTGAACATGCATCTATCGTGCCAACCGCTGGGCTGATATTCGTAGGTGAGCGATAACAACGATATATTGTTTGGTGTTATGGCCGTCAAACTTGACGAAGTTGACATCCAACTGCTGGATGCGCTGCAGGCTGATGCCGACCGGACGAACGTCGAACTGGCCCGCCTGGTCGGGCTGTCCCCGGCCGCCACCTTGCACCGGGTGCGCTACCTGAAGGAGTCCGGGGTCATCCGGATCATCACCGCGCGGCTGGACCCGGCCACGGTCGGCTTCCCGTTGCAGCTCTACGTGGCCGCCACCCTGGGCCGCCATGATCCCCGGTCGACCAAGGTCTTCGAGGATCAGGTCCGGGCCCTGCCGCAGATCATCGCGGCCGACAACGTGGCGGGCGAGATGGACTACATCCTCACCGTGGTGGCCCGCGACGTGGCCGAACTGCAGGAGGTGCTGGCCAGCCTGTCCACCCGGGGTGGCCAGCGGCTGATCACTTACCTGCGGCTATCCGAGGTGAAGCCACCCGGCGGCCTCCCGCTGAACCGCGAGCTGCCCGCCCCGTCGCCGCCCCCCAGGCACCGCCGAGGCCCAGCGGCCCCCCACTAGCACCAGAGGGAACCGCGCCGGACCGACGAGCGAGGAACTAAGGCCAACACTGGCCGGCCAGGCCGCGTGCTGGCGGCCTGGCCGGAAGATCAGAGCATCCGGCTGATCGTCAGCCACGCTGACGATCAGCGAAACTGACGATCAGGACTTGAGCTGATCGATCTTGTCGCGGAACAGGGTGCTCGCGATCGTGGCCTTGCGCGGCTGGCCGCGCAGGAACGCCTCGGCGAACTTCTTGGCCTGCTTGTACTCCACCTTGCCGGGCAGCGGCGGCTCGTCCGGATTGACGTTCACGTCGACCAGCGCGGGCCCGTCGTAACTGAGCGCCTGGCTGAGTGCGTTACGCACCTCTGCCGGCTTGCTCACTTTGATGCCAAGCGCGCCATTGGCGGTAGCGATTGCGCTGAAGTCCACTGGCGGGTCCGAGTGCCGGACGCCGAACTCCGGGTAGCCCAGCACCATCTGCTCCCACAGGATCTGGCCCAGCGAGTTGTTGTTGTTGATCACGACCTTGATCGGCAGCTTGTGCTTGATCGCCGTGATGAACTCGGCCATCAGCATGGCGAACCCGCCGTCGCCCACGTAGGCGATCACCTGGCGGCCCGGGAACGCGTGCTGGATGCCGACCGCGTACGGCAGCCCGGGCGCCATCGTGGCCAGGTTGCCGGACAGGTAGAACTGCCGGTCGCCGCGGATGTGCCAGTGCCGGGCCGCCCAGGTGGCGATGGTCCCGCTGTCGCAGGTCAGGATGGCGTCGTTGGCGGACAGTTCGTCCAGCACCCCGACCACGTACTCCGGGGCGATCGGGTCGCGCTTCTCGTCCTGCAGCGCGGCCATCTTCTTCCGCCAGCTCTCCATCTGCTTCTGGTACTTGTCCAGGAACTTGGTGTCGGACCGCTGCTTGAGCAGCGGCAGCAGCGCGGCCAGGCCTTCCTTGGCATCGCCGACCACCGGCACCTCGGTGGGCACCCGGGCGCCCGCCCGGGCCGGGTCGGCCTCGATCTGCACGATCCGCGCCTTGCCCGGCTCCGGCATGAAGTGGGTGTACGGGAAGTTCGTGCCCACCATGAACAGCGTGTCCAGGTCGCTCATCAGCTCCTCGGACGGCGCCGTGCCCAGCAGCCCGATGCCGCCCGTGGTGTACGGCGAGTCATCCGGCACCGTCGCCTTCCCGGACAGCGTCTTGATGATCGGCGCGCCCAGTGCCTCCGCCACCGCCAGCAACTCCTCCCGCGCGTGCAGCGCCCCCGCACCGGCCAGAATGGCTGGCTTGGCACTGGCGTTCAGCACGTCGGCGAGCCGTTGCAGGTCATCGGGGGATGGACGGCCAGGGGCGGCCAGCCGGACCGGAGCGGTGGCCGGCGGGCGGGCCGGGCCCACTTCCTCGTAGGGGTTTTCACCGGCCTTGGCCACCTGGAGGTCGGTCGGCAGGGTCAGGTGGGCCACCCCGCGCCGGGCATAGGCGGTGCGCACCGCGATGTCCACGACGGCCGGCAGCTGGGCTGGGTTGTAGATCATCTGGTTGTAGACGGCGACGTCTTCGTACAGCCGGTCGAGGTGCACTTCCTGCTGGTATCCGGTGCCCAGCACGGACGTCTCCTGCATCCCGGTGATGGCCAGCACCGGCATGTGGTCGAGCTTCGCGTCGTAGAGCCCATTCAGCAGGTGGATGCCGCCCGGCCCCGACGTGGCCAGGCAGACCCCGATCCGCCCGGTCGCCTTGGCGTGCGCGGCGGCCATGAAGGCGGCCGCTTCCTCGTGATGGACCAGGACGAACTTGACCCGGTCCTGATGCCGCCGGAAGGCCTCCATGATGCCGTTGATGCCGTCACCGGGCAGCCCGAAGACGGTGTCCACGCCCCAATCAGCGAGCCGCTCGACCAGGGCTTCAGATGCGATCTGTGCCACCGGTGGACCTCCAACCGATCGTTATTCCGTGTGCCGTCGCTCCTCACCGGCTGTCCAGCAAACCGCACACCAAACATTCGCCCGGGTAGCGAAACCCTGACCAGCGTGAGGTTTGAGCACTGGGCCAGCATGTTTACCCGCGTCCTGACGGGCACGGTCGGATAAACGTGACTCCCGCAGTATGCAGAGGTGATGAACGTGCAGGCGGTGTCCGCGCAGCCCGCCATCCCATCCGCAACCGACATCTCGGACCGGACCGACGCTGATCTGCTGCACATTGTGCACAGCCTGCCGGTGCGGTCCGGCCGCCGCGCGGCCGCCTGTGAGGCGCTGGTGCTCCGGTACAAGTCGCTGGTCCGTGCGTGCGCCCGGCGGTACCGGGAGAGCCCGGAACCGGAGGAAGAGCTGATGCAGGTCGGCTACGTCGGCCTGCTCAAGGCGATCAATAATTTCGACCCGGCCTACGGTGGCAGCCTGGCCGCCTATGCCCGGCCGTGCATCAGCGGCGAAATCAAGCGTCACTTCCGCGATAAGCGCTGGCAGGTACGTGTCAAGCGCCCAGTCCAGGAACTGCTGGTGGAGGTGCGCCGGGCCCGCAGCACGCTGACCCAGGACCTGGGTCACTCGCCCAGCCAGGCCGAACTGGCCCAGCATCTCCGCGTCTCGGCCGAGGACATCCGCGATGCCGACCAGGCCGACCAGATCTTCCACCCGCATTCACTGGACGCGCCGGTCGGTGTGGACGAGGAATCGGCCCCGCTGGGTGAGCTGCTCGGCGAGGACGATCCCCGGGTCGAGCACACGCTCGACATGCAGGCTGTGACCACGCACTGGAACGACCTGCCCGAGCCGGAGCAGCACGTGCTGGCCATGCGCTTCTACGGCAACATGACCCAGGCGGAGATCGGCCGGCGGCTCGGTGTGTCCCAGATGCAGGTGTCCCGGCTGCTGGCCCGGGCGCTCAGCTACCTGCGGCAGTGCCTGCTCGGCGGGGAGCAGCGGGTCAGCTATCGCTGACCGGCGCTGCGCCGCGAGCACTCTGCCGCACGCAATGGCCGCGAACATGGGCAGCCCGCCTGCACGGGGGTTCGCCATCGGCCGCCGTGCGGGCGGGCTGCTAGGCCCGGCCCGGGCGCTCAGCCGCTGACACCCGGGCCGGGGGTCTCTATGCGGTAGCCGGGTGCAGCAGCACCTTGGTGAAGCCGTCGGCCCGCTTGTCGAACTTGTCGTACGCGTCCGGCGCCTCGGTCAGGCTCAGCTCGTGCGACACCAGCAGTGACGGCGTCGCCCGCCCGGCGATGATCAGGTCGCGCAGTTGCTCGTTGTACCGCTTGACCGGGCACTGGCCGGTGCCCATGGCCTGCCCCTTCTGGAAGAACGTGCCGTACTCGAAGCCGATCCGGCCCTGCTTGGCCGCCTCGTTCGGGGCACCCGGGTCGCTGGGCAGGTAAACCCCGACCACACCGATCCCGCCGGTCGTGCGGACGGCGTTGACCAGGCTGTCCAGCACCATCTCGGGGTGCTCGTCGCCGGTCGGGTCGTGCGCCTGGTAGCCGACCGCCTCGATGCCGCGGTCCGCGCCCAGCCCACCGGTCGCCGCCTTGATCTGCTCGACCGGGTCGCCGTCAGCCAGGCTGACCGGCGTGGCGTCGAACCGGCCCGCCAGGTCGAGACGGTCCTTCTCCATGTCCACGACGAACACGCGGGCCGCGCCGCGCAGATACGAGCTGTGCGCGGCGAGCAGCCCGACCGGCCCGGCACCGTACACCACCACGGTGTCGCCCGGGGTGACCCCAGCCAGCACCGCCCCGTGGTACCCGGTCGGGAAGATGTCGGACAGCATGGTGAAATCCCGCTCGTGCTCGGTGCCTTCGGGCAGCGGCAGCAGGTTGAAGTCGGCGAACGGCACCCGCAGGTACTCGGCCTGGCCGCCCTGGTACGGGCCCATCTGGGCATAGCCATAAGCCGCGCCGTCCACGCCCTCGGTCGGGTTGGTCCGCAGGCAGAACGAGGTCCACCCGGCCACGCAGTTCCGGCAGCTACCACAGGCGATGTTGAACGGCACCGATACCCGGTCGCCGCGCTTGATCCAGGTCACGCCCGGGCCGGTCTCCTCGACGATGCCCATGTTCTCGTGGCCGAGCACCTTGCCCTCGTCCACGCTCGTCCGGCCTTCGTACATGTGCAGGTCGCTACCGCAGATGTTGGTCGTGGTGATGCGGACGATAGCGTCGTTCGGCGCCTCGATCCGCGGGTCAGGCACGTCCTCCACGGCTACGGTGAACGGCCCGCGGTAGACCACAGCCTTCACAGCAAGTACCTCCCTGGGAGGTCGGTATGTCATCCTGCGCCGGGGCCACGGGCCTGGGCCCGGCGCGGCCGTCCAACTACCCCGCTACCCCGTGCGGCAGGCTGAAACAGCTCAGCCGGACGGCACCGGATCCGGCACGACCAGTACCGGGCAGGGCGGGGTTCCGCAGCACATACTGACTGGCCATGAGCCGGGACATGGCCCCGTCACCGCGCGACCCCAGCACCAGCATCTCCGCGCCCAGCAGCCGGGCCGCCTCGACCAGCGTGCGTCCGGGTGCGCCCTGCATCACCCGGAGCTCGACCTGCGCCGCGTCCGGGCCGAGCGCCGACGAGGACGGTCATGACGATTTCTTCCCACGGCCGGGCCGGGACGAGGCCGTCTTCCGGTTGTTGGCCTTCTGGATCTCAGCCGCCAGTTCCTGCTTGCTCATCGACGACCGGCCCGGCACGTCCAGCCTGCGGGCCAGGTCGAGCAGGTGCTGTTTGCTGGCGTTGGCGTCGACTCCGCCGTAGCTCTCGTCCGACTGGCCGCGGGGCCGGGCCGACTGCTCGTCGGACGGGCCCTTGGCCCCGCCCTGCTTGCGCTCCCAGTGGTCCCCGACCTTCTCGAAGGTGTGCTTGAGGGCACCGTAGGCAGTGCGGTGCGACCGCTCTCCCTCGCCGTACTCCTGCACCGCGTTGTCGTGGGCCTTGATCCACGTCTCCTGCGCCTTCTTGGGTGACCTCCGCAGCGTCGACGGCAGCTCCTCGCGTCCTGGCATGACTACCTCCCGGCTCCCGGTTGGCCGACCTTCCCCGGCTTTCCGCGGCTGGCCAGTTCAAACCAGGCCGCCGCGGGCCCCGGCCCGCAGCAAGTCCGCGGCGCGGGCCGCCACCGCCATGATGGTCAGCGCCGGGTTGGCGCTGCCCTGGGTGGGCAGCACGCTGCCGTCGGTCAGGTACAGGTTGGGCACCGCGAAGCTGCGGCAATTCCGGTCCACCACGCCGTGCCGTTCGTCGGCCGCCATCCGCGCCCCGCCGACCAGGTGTGCGTAGCGCTTGATGGTGATCACCTCGTCCGCGCCGGCCGCGTGCAGGATGTCTTCCATGACCTGCTGGGCGGCATCCAGCAGCTGGGTGTCGTTGTCGCATTGCGAGTAGCTGAACCGGGCCACCGGCAGGCCGTACCGGTCCTTCTCCTCGTCCAGCGTCACCCGGTTGCCCGGCCGGGGCAGGAACTCGCACAGCGCGCCCAGCGTGCACCAGTGCACGTAGTCGCTCATGTAGTCGCGTAGCGCCCGGCCCCAGTGCCCCTGCGCGGCCACGTGCTCGGCCCAGGTGATGGGCAGCGGGGACACGTTCTGGATGGCGAAGCCACGGCGGTACGGCTTGGCCGGGTCGGTCTCGTAGAACTCCTCGCAGGTCACCTCGGGCGGCGGTGCCTTGTACATCCGCACCTCTTCGTCGAACCGCCCGGCCGTCTGCGGCGCGCCCTGCACCATCAGGTACCGGCCGACCTGGTCGAAGTCGTTGCACAGCCCGTCCGGGAAGCGGCTGCAGGCGGAGTTGAGCAGCAGCCGGGGCGTCTCGATCGAGTAACCGGCCACGGCCACCAGCCGGGCCCGCTGGAACCGCTCCCGGCCGGCCCGGATGTAGTGCACGCCGGTGGCCCGCCCGGTGCGCTCGTCCACCGCGACCCGGGTCACCATCGAGTCGGCGCGCACCTCGGCCCCGCGGGCCAGCGCATCGGGGACGTGCGTGATCAGCGGCGAGGCCTTCGCGTTGACCTTGCAGCCCTGCAGGCAGAACCCACGGTAGATGCAGTGCGGCCGGTTCCCGAACCGGCCGTTCGGGATGGCCACCGGGCCGACCTTGGCCGTGATGCCCAGCTTGCGCGCGCCGCGCAGGAAGATCTCCCCGTTGCCGCCGACCGGATGCGGCCGGTGCGGGTAGCCGTGCGGGTCACCCCACGGCCAGTGCTCCCCGGCGACCGGCAGTTCCTCCTCGATCGCGGTGTAGTAGGGCGCCAGCTCGGCATAGCTGATCGGCCAGTCGGCGCCCACCCCGTCCTGGGTCCAGGTGCGGAAGTCGCTGGGGTGGAACCGCGGCGCGTACCCGGCGTAGTGCACCATCGACCCGCCCACGCCGCGCCCGGAGTTGTTCGAGCCGAGCGGCACCGGGTCGGTGCCGTCGATGACCCGGGGCTCGGTCCAGTACAGATGGTGCGAGCCGGCCTCGTCGCTGACCCAGTCGGTGTCCGGGTCCCAGAACGGCCCGGCGTCCAGCGCCGCCACCCGCCAGCCCGCCCGGGCCAGCCGCTGCAGCAGCACCGAGCCGCCCGCCCCGCAGCCCACGATGACCAGGTCGATCTCGTCCTCGTCGGCGAATCGGCGCATGTCCCGGCGCAGCCCGTGATTGGTCCGGGTGCCGTCGTTGGGGATCAGCCACGCAGAAGCGTTGCGCTCCTGGACCCGGGTCATCCGTCCTCCTCGACCGGGTCCTGGCCCGGTTTGGCGTCCCGCACCTCGAATGGCTCCAGCTTGTCCACGCCGATGTTCTTGTAGCCGCGCGGGTAGGCCGGCCCGGGGAAGCCCATCTCGTTCCACGCCCACGGGTGGCCGTAGAAGGCGGTGCAGGCGTACCGGGTCCACAGGCTCCACACCCGGCTGGCCGGCAGCCCGTGCCAGTCACCTGAGCCGGCGTCCTGCACCGCCTGGATCAGCGCCGCCTGGTCGCTGGGCGGGCATTCGGCGAAGCCGTGCCCGTACTTGGCCTGCGCGTCGTCGTCCAGGTAGCGCAGCGTGTCCCGCCAGGCCTGCCCATCCTCCGGCATATTTGCATAACGCCATCCGTCGGTCTCCGCCTCGGCTAGCCGGCTGTCGATCATGGCGGTCACCGGGATCCGCGGGCGGCCGCGCTGCTGGTCCGCATAGCGCGCGCCCAGCACGGTGTGCGGGTCGGGATCCTGCTGGCCGAGCAGCTGGTCGAGCAGCGGGGTGGCGATGGCCTCTTCATCCGGGGTGAAGAAGCGGAAGCCGGGCGGTGTGCCCAGGCGGTCGGTGACCACGGCCGCGGTGGCCGGGTCCCAGCGGCGCTGCTCGCTGAAGACGTCGAAGCCGGGAAACCGGTCCGGGCCGCCACGCGGCCGGAGCCCGGACCGCGATCGCGGGAGCCTCACTGTTCCCGCCGGAGCACGGCGGCCAGCAGGCCCATCCCGCCCACCATGGTGATCAGCAGCGGAGCCAGCAACGGCGGCCCCATCTCCATGTTGTAGCGGAAATTGGCCCAGCCGCCCGGCTTCTGCGAGATACCCCGGGCGTGCAGGTAAGTGCCCTGCAGCCCGTTGGCGACGATCGCCGCGGAGGCCAGCGGCAGCGCTGTCTTGGCCGCCCGCCGGCTGACCACGCCGGCCACCCCGGCCGCCGCGCCCACCGGGCCCATGGCGATCGGCAGCCACATCATCTTGTTGCCGAAGCTGGCGCTGTCGTGCTCGAAGAAGATTTCCGCCGCGGTGATCACAGCACCCATTGCGGTAAGCGCGGACAGGCTGCGTTCGAAGTGCCCGGTGCGGATGTTCCGCACCAGATGGTCGATGCCATGCACGACCGGCGGCTCCGCGTGCCTGCGGCTGATCAGCGACATCACTGGAGTTCCTTTCCTGCTCCCTGACCTGCTCCCCCATTAACTGCCCGCGGCTCCCCCATTAACTGCCCGCGGCGGCCATGACCTCCTTGGCCCGGCCGCGCCCGCCGGACACCCGGACCAGCGCGGCGGCCAGCTGGGCGAGCCGCTGCCGTGACCCGGCCAGTGTGGCCAGCTGGCCCGGATCACGCGGCAGCCCTACCTGGCTGGCGCCGTCCAGCACCCGCTGGTCCAGGAATGGGGCCACCTGAGGCCACACCGCCTGGACCTCGCGGAGGAAGATGTCCGCGCCCGCCGGGCCGATCCCGGGGAACGCGGTGAGCAGCTCTGCCACCCGGCCCGGCTCACCCCCCGCCTCGTCGCGCAGCACGCGCAGATCCCCGTGCCAGCGCTCGATCAGCAGGACGGCGCCGTCGCCGAGCTGCGTCGCGGTCCGCTCGTCGTACCGCCGGTAATGTCCCCGGCCCAGCGCGTCCACCCGCTGCTGCCAGCTCGCCTTGCGCATCGCCCGGGGGGTCCGGTACCCGGCCGCGAACAATTCCCGGGCGGCCGCCACCGCGATCTCGCCGGTGATCCGGGCGCTGAGCAGATTGGCCAGCACGAGCAGCTGGTAGAGCGGCGCCGGGGTGTCCCGGAGCCGGATGCCGGCTTCGCCGGCGTAGCTGCGGCCATACCGGTCCAGCAGAGCCCGCACGACCGCGTCCTCTTGTCGCCCGGTCATGCAGGCCGGCTACCCGCGGCACGCCTGGCTAATCACCCGGGCCGCCCGGTGGCGGCGCCGACCGCCGGGGGCTCCTCGGCGTCGGTGAGCGGGCTGGCGATCTCCCCGGTCCAGCCGGGCGGGCACCTCAGTGGTTACTGTTCCTGTCTGGGCGTCGTCGGTCACGCTCGTACTCCTCGGGGGGCCAGGCGGCCGGCGGCCTGCCCTCACCGAGCCGCCGGCCGCCACGACTCGCTACCCGGTAACCGCCGCCTTACTCGGGCGACAGAGAGAGGCCACCGCATGCTGACCGAGACCGAGGCAGAAGAATCCAGGATCCGCAAGCTCATCGAGACCTGGGCCATCGCCCGCGACGGCGGTGACTGGCCGCTGTTCGCGTCGGTGTGGCACGACGACGGCTGGATGACCGCCACCTGGTTCCAGGGGCCGGCCGCCGACTTCGTCCGGGTCAGCCAGGCCGGCTTCGAGGCAGGCGTGAACATCCTGCACTTCCTCGGCGGGACCATCAGCACGCTCTCTCCGGACGCGGTCTCTTCGAACACGGGGGCCGGCGACCGGGCGAGAGCCATCGCGCAGACCAAGATGCAGATCCTGCAGCGGGCCGAGGTGCACGAGGTGACCGCCGACGTCACGTGCACCGGCCGGTTCTACGACTTCCTGGCCAAGCGGGACGGCCGCTGGGGCATCGTCCGGCGGCAGCCGATCTACGAGAAGGACCGGCTCGACCCGGTCGACCCGGCCGCCCAGCTCAGCCTGGACCAGAAGCTGCTGGGCAGCTTCCCGGCCGGCTACCGGCACCTGGCCTACCTGCAGTTCCAGCTCGGCTACCAGATCGCCCCCGGCCTGCCCGGGCTGCGTGGGCCCGCGGTGGACACCCTGTACCAAGAAGGGCGCGACTGGCTGGACGGTTCACCGCGGCCCGGCGTGCCCACCGCCGACCACCTGCGCGCCCCGGGCACCTTGGCGTAATCAGCCCCGCGCCGGGGCTCAGAGGTCGATCACGGCACCGACGTCGACCCGGCGGAACGTGTCGTCCTTGCCGCACATCGGCAGGAAGTTGTCCAGCACCATCAGCCCGGTGTCGCCAAACAGCGCCTCGTGAATGACATAGCCCCGCTCCGGGCCGACCTCGCGGGCGTAGTCGATCATCTCGCCGGTCTTCAGCCACGGCCCGCTGGCCGGCAGCAGCAGCGTCTGCACCGGCTCCTGCGGCACGGTGAACGAGTCGCCGGGATGGAACACGGTCCCGTCGATCAGGAACCCGGTGTTCTCGATCACCGGGATGTCCCGGTGCAGCACCGCGTGCAGGTGCCCGTAGGCGTGCACGTCGAAGCCGGCCACGCTGAACGCGTCCCCGTCGTCCACGATGTGCACCTGGTCCTTGCTGAACCCGGCGAACTGGCTGGCCACCGCATCGTTCGTCCAGAGTTGCAGGCCGGAGTCCGCGGTCAGCGCGGCGCGCAGCCCGTCGGCGTCGAAATGGTCGAAATGCTCATGGGTGACGAGTACCGCGCTGGCCCCCTCCAGGGCCCGCGGCATGCTCCACGCGGCAGGGTCGATGACCAGTACGACCCCGTCCTTCTCCAGCCTGACGCACGCATGTTCCAGCTTGGTGAGCCGCATCTGTTCTCCCAAAGTTAAACCGATATCGGCGACCTTACCGGCCGCATCTCTGCGCATCTGGGTGCACCCATGCCACGATGGTTGCCGTTTCGCGGCAGCCAGGGGAGCGCCGCAGGGTCACCTCGAACACCAAGCAGGTCAACGGAGGCTGCGATGACACCGGCCGGTAACAACCTGTCCGCGATCCAGCACGTGGTGGTGCTGATGCTGGAGAACCGGTCGTTCGACCACATGCTGGGCTTCCTGTACAGCGGGTCGGGCAACGTGTCCCCGGCCGGGCACCCGTTCGACGGGCTGACCGGGACCGAGACGAACCCCGCCAGCGCCGGGCCGCCGGTCACCGTGTTCAAGATCGAGCCCAGCACGCCGAACGCCTACTTCATGCCGGGCGCCGATCCTGGCGAGGGCTATATGGCCACCAACAGCCAGCTGTTCGGCAGCATCAACGGCCCGGCCAGCCCGGGCGCGGCGCCGGCCATGGACGGCTTCGTCCAGGACTTCGCCTACACCCTGGACTGGCAGTCCCGCGAGGGCACCTGGTCCATCCTGCCCGGCACCACGGCCAGCGACATCATGGGCTGCTTCACGCCGGAAGCCCTGCCGGTGCTGTCCGCCCTGGCCACCGGATACGCGGTCTGTGACCAGTGGTTCTCCTCGGTGCCCACCGAGACGCTGCCGAACCGGGCGTTCGCCTGCTCGGCGACCAGCCAGGGGCACATGGACGACAAGACACACACGTTCACCACGCCGTCCATCTTCGGGCTGCTCGGCTCGCACAACCTGCCGTGGGCCATTTACGGCTACAACGCCCAGCCGCTGACCAAGGAGACGTTCACCGACATCTCCGGCGCCGACCCCAGCCATTTCGGCGTGTTCAGCAACTTCGCCACGGCAGCCAGGGAGGGCACGCTGCCCGCGTTCACGTTCCTGGAGCCGAGCTGGAGCTCCACCGGCAACAGCCAGCACCCGAACTACGACGTGGCCCTGGGCGAGCAGCTCATCCACGACGTGTACCAGGCGCTGCGCGGCGGGCCGGGCTGGCCGCAGACCCTGCTGGTGATCACCTACGACGAGCACGGCGGCTGCTACGACCACGTCCCGCCGCCGTCCGGCGCCACCCCGCCGGACGACGACGCGGGCGAGTTCGGCTTCGGCTTCACCCGGTTCGGGGTGCGGGTGCCCACCGTGCTGGTCTCCCCGCTGATCGCGCCGGGCACGGTGTACCGGGTGCCCGCGGGCGGCACGCCGCTGGATCACACCTCGATCCTCAAGACGGTGCAGCAGCGCTGGGGCCTGCCCGCGCTGACCCGCCGGGACGCGGCCGCGCCCGGCGTCGGTGACGTGCTCACGCTGACCGCGCCGCGCACCGACGACGTGCTGGCCGGGGTGACCGTGCCGACGGCCACCGGGCCCGGGCCGTCCGCCGGGATGCCCGCGCACCTGCAGGAGATCCAGGCCGAGCTGGTCTCCCGCCAGTTCCCGGCGGGCCAGTCCAGCATCCCCGGGGCGGCCGGCCCGGCCCCGGCCACCGACGCGGCGCTGGCCAGTTACATCCGGGCCAATGGCTAGCGCCGGTTGCCGATCGCCATCCGGGTGGCGAGCTCGGCGTCGATCTGCCCGGCGGCGTCCAGCAGCCGGGGCAGGAACTGCTTCTCCAGCGTCCGCATCGGCACCCGGGACGCGTGCGCGCTGGCGTTGATGGCCGCGACGACCCGGCCGGAGCTGTCCCGGATCGGCACCGCGATGGACCGCACGCCTGCCTCGAGTTCCTGGTCCACCGCGGCCCAGCCCTGCGCCCGCACCTGGGCCAGGATCTCGCGCAGCTGCGCCGGGTCGGTCACCGTGTGCTCGGTCAGCCTGCGCAGCGCGGTCCGGCTCAGGTGGGCGTCGAGTTCGGCCTCGGGCAGCCAGGCCAGCAGCACCCGGCCCATCGAGGTCGGGTACGGCGGCAGCCGGGTGCCCACGGTCAGCGCGATGGTCATGATCCGGTTGGCCGAGGCGCGCGCCACGTAGACGATGTCGTCGCCGTCCAGCACGCTGACCGAGCAGGACTCGTGCAGTTCCTCGGCCAGGTCTTCCAGGTGCGGCTGGGCGATCTGGGCCACGCTGAACGACGACAGGTAGGCATAGCCGAGCGCCAGCACCCGCGGCCGCAGCGAGAACTGCCGGCCGGAACTGCCCACGTAGCCGAGTTCCTGCAGGGTGAGCAGGAACCGCCGGGCGGCCGCCCGGGTCAGCCCGGTCCGCTCGGCCACCTCGGACAGCGTCAGCGACGGCCGTTCCGAGGAGAAGCACCGGATGACGGCCAGCCCGCGGTCCAGGGACTGGACGAAATCCGTGCGGCGCCCGCCGGTCCCGGTGACGGCGGATTCAGGCTCGGTGTCGCTGATGGCTTCATCCGGGGGCAGGCGGGCAGGTTCGCTGCCATCAGTGTTCACATAGCGAACGATAGCGCGCTTAGCGGCAGGAGGCTAGCAGTTGATCAGCCCGTGCCGCGCACCGGCAAGTCCGCGGCCTGGTACACCGCGTCGATCGTGAGCATATTCGCCACCGCGTCCTCCGGCGTGGTGAGCACCGGATCGCCGTGCAGCACAGCAGCCGCGAACGCGCGGAGCTGGTGCGTGTAGCTGGATTCGCCGCCGACCCGCTCGTGCCGGGTGTACCCGTCCGCGGTCACCGTCAGCCGGTTGTACCGCTGCGGCGAGATGTAGTTGAACACCCGCATCACCCCGCGGTCGCCGACCGCCTTGGCGTCCAGCCGGAGCAGCTGGCCGGACCACAGCGAGGCGGTCATCCGGCCCAGCACCCCACCCTGGAAGCGGAACGACGCCGACATGGCCCGGTCTATCCGGGGGCTCTGCAGCTTGGCCCGCGCCGCCACCACGTCGGGCTCGCCGGGCCCGAGCAGGCGCAGCCAGTTGATCGCGGAACAGCCGGTGTCCATGGTGGCCCCGCCGGCCAGCTCGTAGGAGTAGCGGATGTCGGAGAACCGGGGCAGCGGGAAGCACAGCGAGGCCTCCAGGTAGCGCAGCGGGCCGATCTCCCCGTCCACGCCGCTCTGCCCGCCCGCCCCGGCTGGCGGGCCGACCGCCACCTCCTGCATCCGGCGGGCCAGCGGGTGGTAGCGGTAGTGGAACGCCTCCATCACGACCAGCCCGGACGCTTTGGCCGCCGCGGCGACCTCGGCCGCCTCCACGGCGTTGGCGGTGAACGGCTTCTCGCACAGCACGTGCTTGCCCGCCTCGATGGCCCGCAGCGTCCAGGCGGCGTGCAGCGAGTTGGGCAGCGGGTTGTAGATGGCGTCGATGGCCGGGTCGTCCAGCAGCGCCTGGTAGCTGGGGTGCACCCGGCGGATCCGGTGCTTGTCGGCGAACCGGCGGGCCCGGTCCGG
>DATCUG010000137.1:0-10682 GCA_036567525.1 Streptosporangiaceae bacterium
CGGGGCCGGCGAGCCGTCCGCGGCGGGGTCCGGTGCGGTCTCTTCCTGGCCATGCCTCCCCGCGCCGGCCGGGATGGCCAGCATCAGCAGGAAGCTGAGCAGGAACACGCCGACCTGGAACCACAGCGTGCGCACCAGCGAGCTGGCGAAGTCGGTGCGCAGCGCGGTGCCGCCCGCGCTGGCCAGCACCGGGCGCGCCGCCGCGGGCAGCACCTGGCCGTGCGCCGGGTGGCAGACCGCGGGGGTGACCGTCGGGTCGGTGGCCACCAGCCGGGCGTGCAGGCAGGCACCGAACTGGGTGACGACGTGCCCGGTGTACTGGGCCGGCACGCCCGCCGCGGCCAGCCCGCTGCGCAGCTCCGGGGTGACGGTGCGGGCCGCCGCCGCGGACTGGCTGCCGAGCAGCGCGAAGAAGATCACACCGATCAGCGCGATGCCGATCGAGTTGCCCAGCTGCAGGCCGGTGTTGAACACGCCAGAGGCCGAGCCCGCTTCCCGCTGCGGGACGTGGGCCAGCACGATGTCGGCCAGCGGCGCGATGACCGCGCCCAGGCCGAGTCCGGCGGCGGCCAGCCCGGGCACCAGGTCCCAGGTGGACACGGCCGCGCCGAAGTGGTGCACGGTACCGATCAGGGTGGCCATCCCGGCCGCGGTGATCAGCGCACCGGTCATGGTGACGCCGCGGCCGAACCGGGGTGCCAGCCGGGCCGCCGCCCCCGAGGAGACGAGCACGCCGGCCGAGAACGGCAGGAACGTCAGCCCGGCGTGCAGTGGCGTGAAGCCCAGCCCGAGCTGGAGGAACAGGGTGAGCACCAGGCCGAACGAGGCGATGCCGAGGAAGAACGTCAGGGCCACCGTCATCCCGGCGCTGAACGCCCGGTCGCGGAACAGGCTGAGCTGGACCAGCGGGGAACCGTCCCGGCGGGCCTTGATCCGCTCGTACCAGACGAACGCGGCGAACACCGGCACGGACAGCGCCATGGACACGAACGTCCAGGCCGGCCAGCCGAACTGGCGGCCCTGCACCAGCGGGTAGAGCAGGAGCAGCAGGGCGGCCGAGATGAGCGCCACGCCGCCCGGGTCCAGCTTGGGCGGGTTGGCTGCCCTCGACTCGCGGACCAGGTAGGCCGACGCCACGAACGCGATGATGCCCACCGGGACGTTGATCAGGAAGATCGGCCGCCAGTCCAGGCCGAGCAGGTTGTGCTGGATGAGCAGCCCGCCGAGCAGCGGCCCGCTGACCGTGCCGAGGCCCGCGGTGACGCCGAACCCGGCCAGCGCCTTGATCCGCTCCCTGGGCGGGAAGATGACCTGGATCACCGCCAGGACCTGGGGCACCATGATGGCGCCCATCGCGCCCTGGACCACCCGGCAGGCGATCAGCATGCCGGGCCCGGTGGCCGCGCCGCACAGCGCAGACATGATGGTGAAGCCAGCCACCCCGATCAGGAACAGCCGTTTCCGGCCGAACGTATCGCCCAGCCGGCCGCCAGTGATCAGCACCAGCGCGTAGGCGAGCGTGTACCCGGCCAGCGCCCACTGCACGTCCGCGTAGCTGGCGTGCAGGTCCCGCTGGATGGACGGGATGGCGATGTTCACGATGGACACGTCGAGCAGGTTCATGAAGCCGGCCAGCAGCAGGATGACCAGGGTGAGCCAGCGGCGCGGGTCGGCCTGCTCGCCGCCCGCCGCCTGGGGTGCCAGGATCTGTGCATCTGATGTCATGCTCGGTCGCCGCCTCTTATCAGGAGGGTTTCCGCTATACCTTTGCTTTCACGAGCGACGCTAGCATCTTGGTTAGCTATTGTCTAGGTTAGTTAGATAATAGGAGAGTTGAAGCATGTCTGAAGACCAGCCCTACGCCCCCGGTGAGTGGGAAACGCCCTGGGCGGAGCCGTTCGCCGCCACCGACCCGGAGCGGGCCGAGCTGGCCACCGCGTTCGCCGCCGGGCTCCGCCGGACCGGGTCGCTGATGCAGTTGATGGGCCAGGCCGCGGCCGACCGGATCGGGATCAACTCGACCGACCTGAACTGCCTGAACATCCTGAGTTTCCGGGGCCAGATGACGGCCGGCGAACTGGCCAGGGAGACCGGCCTGACCACCGCGTCGATCACCGGCGTGGTGGACCGGCTGGAGGAAGCGGGCTTCGTGCGCCGGGAGCGGGACCCGCAGGACCGGCGCCGGGTGGTCATCCGGCTGGTGCTGGAGCGCGCCGTGCGCGACGTGGCGTCGGTGTTCCTGCCCATGGTCCGGGACTGGAATGAGATGGCCACCCGGTACAGCGACGACGAGCTGAAGCTGATCGTGGACTTCTACGACCGGATGCAGCAGGTGCTGCAGAAGCACCTGGACCGGCTCCGCGAAGGCGCCCGTTAGCGGGTCAGGTCGGCCAGGGCGGCGCGGGCCGCCCCTACCCCGCACATGCCATGCACCCCGCCGCCCGGCGGGGTGGACGCGGAGCACAGGTAGACGCCGGGCAGCCCGGCCCGGTACGGCTTCCAGCGCCCCGGCCACGGCAATTGCGGTACCGGGCCGACCAGCGTCTGGCGCAGCGTCCCGGTCCCGCTGTTGATGTCCCCGCCCACGTAGTTGGGGTTGTAGTCCTCCATATCCACCGCGGTGCGCACGGACCGGGCCAGGATCAGGTCGCGGAATCCGGGCGCGAACCGCTCGATCTGAGCCTCGATCCGGCCGGACACGTCGGCCGGGCAGCCCGCGGGCACGTGGCAGTACCCCCAGAGCGTGTGCTGGCCGGCCGGGGCCCGGCTGGAGTCCACCACGCCCGGCTGGGCCACCAGGCAGTACGGGCGCTCCGGCAGCCGCCCGGCGGTCACCTCGGCCTCGCTCCGGGCCACTTCGGCCAGCGTGCCGCCCAGGTGCACGGTGCCCGCCTCGCGGCAGGCGGCGGCGCGCCACGGCACCGGCCCGCTGAGCGCCCAGTCGACCTTGCACACGCCCGGCCCGTAGCGGAAGCGGCGCAGCGCGCGGCGCTGCCGGGCGGGCAGCCGGTCACCGGCCAGGCCCAGCAGCTGCCGCGGCGTGACGTCCAGCAGCACGACCCGGGCCGGCGGCAGGCTGTCCAGCGACGTCACCCACCGCCCCGTCTCCAGTTCCGCGCCCAGCGCGCTCAGCTCGGCCAGCAGCGCGGCGGTGAGCTGCCCGCTGCCGCCCGCCACCACCGGCCAGCCCACGGTGTGCGCCGTCATCATCAGCAGCAGGCCGAACGCCCCCGTCCCGGGACTGGTCAGCGGCAGCATCGAGTGTGCGGCCGCGCCGGCCAGCAAGGCCCGGCCCGGCTCGGTGTGCAGCCACCGGGCCAGCAGGCTGGCCGGGAGCAGCCCGGCCGCGCCGAACCGGCCCAGGGCCAGCGGGTGGGCTGGGATGGACTGCAGCGGGGCCAGCACGCCGGGCAGGATCAGCTCGGCGTCGCGCACCAGCGGGCCGAGCAGCCGCCGGTAGGCGGCGGCGTCGGCGCCCAGGCCGGCCGCGGTTTCCTCGACCGACCCGGACAGCGCAGCGGCTTGCCCGCCGTCCAGTGGATGGGCGAACGCGACCTTGGGCGTGCACAGCGTGACCCCGTGCGCGGCCAGGCTGGTACTGCGGAAAAATGGGGACGAGGCGGCCAGCGGGTGCACCGCCGAGCAGACGTCATGTTGGAAGCCGGGCAGCGTCAGCTCCGCGGTGCGGCAGCCGCCACCCGGGGTGCCCGCGCCCTCGATGACCCGCACAGCCAGGCCGGCCCGGGCCATGGTCAGCGCCGCGGCCAGCCCGTTCGGCCCGGAGCCGACCACGATCACATCGGGAGCCCCGGCCATGACCCTGATTATCCCGCCGCCAGGCGGGCGGCGGACGGCGCCCCTGGCCCGGGGGGTTAGGGAACCAGGGGCGCCGTGGCCTGGCCAGCTGATCCGCCCCGGCGGGGTGCCCGCACGATGCTTTGAGGGTGACTCACCCTGGCCAGACGATGACCCGGCCAGGGCGAGCCTGATGAGCCGGTCCCCCGTATCATCGTTGGGTCCCCCACAGACATGATCGCACGTCAGGGCGTTAATGCTGGGTTGGGGGTGCCGGCGAGCCGGAACTGGATACCGCCGGGCCAGCCGGCACTGATCGAATAGGGCGCATGCAACTCCTGGACAGGCAGCTGCGGTTCCTGCTGGAAGCGGACCGGCTCAAGGGCGTGCTCCGGCAGAGCCGGATCATCGACGGCAGCCGGCGGGAAAACTCGGCCGAGCATTCCTGGCATCTGGGCCTGATGAGCCTGGTGCTGGGCGAGTACGCGCCTGACGGCACCGATCTCGGCCGGGTGACCGCGATGGTCCTGGTGCACGACCTGGTGGAGATCGACGCGGGCGACCTGTTCGTGTACGCCGGGGAGCAGGCCCAGGCCGTCCAGGAGGACGCCGAGCGGGCCGCGGCCGACCGGCTGTTCGCGCTGCTGCCGGAGAGCCAGGCCGCCGGGTTCCGTGCGCTGTGGGACGAGTTCGAGGAGCGGCGCACCCCGGAGGCGAAGTTCGCCCGGGCGCTCGACCGGCTGCAGCCGATGCTGGCCAACTACCAGCTCGGCGGCGGCACCTGGACCCAGCACGGCGTCACGGCCAGCCAGGTGCTGGCCAAGGTGGCGCTGATCGAGGACGGCTCGGCCGCGCTCGGTGCGTTCGCCCGGGAACTGATCGCCGACTCGGTCAGCCGCGGCTTCCTGGCCAGTTAACCGCTCTCGGCCGCACTCTCGATCAGGTCGGCGGCCCGGCGCAGGCCCTGCCGGGCCTGGATCTGGGCCGCCCCGGCCGCCAGCCGGTCCCGCAGCGCGCTGTCGCCAAGCAACCGGCGGAGCGCGCCGTGCATGTCGGCGTCGGTGAACCGGTACGTGTCCAGCCGGACACCCAGCCCCAGCTCGGCCACCCGCTGCGCGTTGTCGTGCTGGTCCCAGAACAGCGGCAGCACGATCATCGGCTTGCCGAAGTGCAGGCATTCCGTGGTGGTGTTGTTCCCGCCGTGCGTGATGACCAGGTCGGCTTGCGGGATGACCGAGGTCTGCGGCAGGAACTCGGCGCCGGCCATGTTCGGGGCCAGGTCCAGCTCGGCGTGCAGCGGGCCCTTGGACACGATGTACCGGTACGGGGTCTCGGCCAGGCAGCCGATCAGCCGGCGCATCAGCGGCACGTCGGCCGAGCCGAGCGAGCCCAGCGAGAAGTAGATCAGCGCGCCCTCCCGGCCGGCCAGCGGGGCGGGCACGGTGTACCGCTCGTCGGTCTCCCGGACCGAGGAGTCCAGCCGCTGCCAGCGCGGGCCGAGCGGCCTGGTTCGCGGGTAGTCGGCCAGTTCGGGATAGACGTACAGGTTCAGGTCACCGGTGTGGATGAACTCCAGCTCGGGCAGGGATGGCGTGCCCTGGCTGGTCACCCAGTCGTTGAACTCGGTCCACAGCGCCCGGTGCACCCGGTCGTACTCAGCCCGGAACTCGGCCCACCCGGACTGGTCCGCGACCGGGTAGCCGGAGAACGCCGGGGGCAGCCCCGGGCCGGCCATCTCCAGCGGGTTGCAGGACACGATCCGGACGAACGGGACACCGGCGGTGAGCAGCGCCGGGAAGGTGATCACATTGTCTTCCACGATCACGTCCGGGCGGGTCCGGGCCACGATCCCGGCCAGCTGGTCCTGGCAGTACCGGGCACCGCCGATCAGTTCTTCCCAGACCGGCTTGATCCAGGTGCCCAGTTGCTCGATGGTGGGCTTGCGGAACTCCGGCGCGGTAGTCGCGATGAAGTCCTTCCAGAACTGCCCGGCGTCCTGGCCGGCGGCCGCTGGGGCGGACAGATCGACCAGATCCTCCTCGAAGCCCAGCGGCTCGAGACGGCCCTTCCAGGACGCCTCGGCGGCGAACACCACGCGGTGGCCGCGGCGGCGCAGCACGTCCCCGATACCGATGCAGTTGTTGGTCGGGCCGAATGCGCTCTCCGGCATGAACAGGACGGTCAGTGGCCTTCCGGCCATGGCGGCTCCTTCCCCAGCACGCACCGGAAAGGCACGAACGTAGCAGAACGCCCAGTACGGGGACCGGGGTTAGCCCAGCTGGGAGATGGTCCGGTCCACGGCGTCGTCGACCATGCTGACCGGCTCCGCGGCCTCGGCCGCCGCCCGGCCGACGGGCCGGCGACCGGCATCCGGGCCGGCATCGCGGGCTGGGTGCTCCACCAGAGCCAGCACCCGGCTGGCCATGAACCGGGCGGTGCGCACCACCGCGCCGCCCCGGGTGACCTCCATGACCTCGATCACGCCCCGCCCGGTAACAACCTCGACCCTCCGGCCGGCCCTGGTGGCGGTCACCTCATAGGTGCGCGAGGACCCGCCAGCGTCGATGACGATCTCGACGCGGTCCCCTTTCATGCCAGCTCTGTACCCGTTACCGCCCGGATGACGCTACTGCGCGGCCCGGGCCGACCAGCGCCCGCCATGCTGCTCCAGGATCAGCGGCAGGCCGAAGCACTTGGCCAGGTTGGGTTCGGTGAGCACGTCGTGGACCGGCCCGGCGGCCAGCACGGCACCGCGGCGCAGCAGCATCGCGTGGGTGAAGTCCTCGGGTACTTCCTCGACGTGGTGGGTGACCATCACCGTGGTCGGGGCCAGCGGATCACGGGCCAGCAGGGAGATCCGGCGGAGCAGGTCCTCCCGGCCGCCCAGGTCCAGGCCGGCCGCGGGCTCGTCGAGCAGCAGCAGCTCAGGGTCGGGCATCAGGGCCCGGGCGATCTGCACCCGCTTGCGCTCGCCTTCGGACAGCGTGGTGAACCGGCGCCGGATCAGGTGCGCGCAGCCGAGCGCGTCGAGCAGTTCGACCGCGCGGGTCACGTCGGAGGACTCGTAGTCCTCCTTCCACCGGCCGACGATCGCGTAGGACGCGGTGAGCACCAGATCGATCACTTTCTCGCCCGGTGGCACCCGGTCGGCGACCGCGGCGCTGGCCAGCCCGATGCGCGGCCGCAGTTCGAACACGTCGGTCTCGCCGAGCCGGCTGCCCAGCAGCTCGGCACTGCCTTCGGAGGGAAACAGCTGGCACCCGGCCACCTGCAGCAGGGTGGTCTTGCCGGCCCCGTTGGGCCCGATCACCACCCAGCGCTCGTCGTCGTAAACGGTCCAGTCCACGTCGCGTAGCAGCATCGACCCGCCGCGCCGGACGCCGACACCGCGCAGCCGCACCACCTCGTCGGACATCCAGCTCCTTCCAGCAAACCCACCGTGTCAGACCGAACTTACGTCATGGTGGACCGGCCAGCCCACCGGTGCGCGCCGGCCGCTGCACCCCGGTAGCGTTAACCAGCGATGGACGCGCAGACCACACTCCTGGTCACCCTGACCGGCCGGGACCGGCCGGGGGTGACGTCCCGGCTGTTTACCGCCCTGACCGGCCAGGAACTGACCGTACTGGACATCGAGCAGGTGGTGATCCGTGGCCGGCTGGTGCTCGGTGCCCTGCTCGGCTGCGGCGGCGATCCTGACCTGACCGCGATCCACCGGGCCATCCGCGCGGTCGCCGCCGACCTGGGCCTGGACGCCGAGATCACGATGGGGTCCGGGGAGCAGGCCCGGCGCCGTGGCCGGCTGCATGTCACCGTGCTGGGCAGCCCGCTGACGCCAGCCGCGGTGGCCGCCATCGCGGGCCGGATCGCGGCCAGCGGGGCCAACATCGACCGCATCGACCGGCTCGCGCACCGGCCGGTGACGTGCATCGAGCTGGATGTCTCCGGCGCTGACCCGGCGGCGCTGCGGGTGGCGCTGGCCCGGGAGGCGACACAGCAGGGCGTCGATGTGGCCGTGCAGCGCAGCGGCCTGCACCGGCGGGCCATGCGCCTGGTCGTGATGGACGTGGATTCCACGCTGATCACCGGCGAGGTGATCGACCTGCTCGCCGCCCGGGCCGGCTGCGCGGAGCAGATGGCCAAGATCACTGAAGCCACCATGCGCGGCGAACTGGACTTCGCCGCCTCGCTCCGGGAACGAGTCGGCATGCTGGCTGGGCTGGACAAGTCCGTGCTCGACGTGGTCCGCGGCGAGCTGCGGCTGGCTCCCGGCGCGCAGACCCTGATCCGCACCCTGCACCGGCTCGGCTTCCGGTGCGGCATCGTCAGCGGCGGCTTCACCCAGATCACCGGCCCGCTGGCGGCCGAGCTCGGTATCGACTACGCGGCGGCCAACACGCTGGAGATCAAAGCGGGCAAGCTGACCGGGAAGCTGACCGGCCCGGTCATCGACCGGGCGGGCAAGGCGGACGCGCTGCACCGGTTCGCCGCACAGGCCGGCGTCCCGGTCAGTCAGGCGGTGGCCATCGGCGACGGGGCCAACGACCTGGACATGATCTCCGCGGCCGGCCTGGGGGTGGCGTTCAACGCCCGGCCGGTGGTCAAGGACGCGGCCGATACCTCGGTCAGCGTGCCCTACCTCGACTCGGTGCTGTACCTGCTCGGCGTGCCCCGCGACGAGGTGGAGGCGGCCGACGAAGGCGACCCGGCGGCGGCGGCGCCGCCATCAGCCAGCCGGGAGCGCTGACCCGCCCTTCGGCGTCCACACCGTTTGGAGCGTCCCGGACCCCGGCGTGGCCCCGGCCCAGCCGCTGCGCAGCCCGATGACGGCCAGGGCTGAGGTGGGGAAGCTCAGCCCGCGCTGGCCGGCCAGGGCCAGGACCAGCTCCGCGGCGCCCGGGTTGTGCCCGACCAGGGCCAGGATGCTGACCTCGTCCGGGGTTTCCTGCACCACGGTGAGCAGGTCACCCGGGCTGGCCTCGTACACCCGGGGGTCATAGCGCAGCATCCCGGGCTCGTCGCCGGCCCAGCCGAGCTGGTCGCTGACCAGGTCCCAGGTCTGCCTGGTCCGCTCGGCGATGGAGCAGACCACCAGGTCAGGAGTGAGTCCCTGGTCGAGCAGCCAGCGCCCGGCTTTGGCCGCGTCCCGGCGGCCCCGGTCGGACAGCGGCCGGTCCACGTCCGCGGTGTCCTCCGGGTAGGCCGACTTGCTGTGCCGCAGCACCAGCAGCGTGCGCTCGCTCATGACGCCCCAGTATGAAGGATCCCCCGGCCACGCCGCGGCGGCCGGGGGATCATTCACGCGGTACGGGCGGTCAGCCCGGGGTGCTGGCCGGGGGTGGGATGGATGGCTCGGCCGGCTCGGCCGGGGTGGTCTCCTCGGCCGGCGCACCAGGGCCGCCCGAGGTCGCGCTGGCGGACCGGCGCTTGGAGATCACGATCGCGGTCACCACAATGGCCACCGCCACGATGGTCACGCCCACCCGCAGCCCCACGTTGCTGCTGTACTTGACCACGCTGGTCGCGATCAGCAGCGAGACCAGGTTCATCACCTTGATCAGCGGGTTGATGGCCGGGCCCGCGGTGTCCTTGAACGGGTCGCCCACCGTGTCCCCGATGACCGTGGCGGCGTGCGCCTCGGAGCCCTTGCCGCCATGGTTGCCGTCCTCGACCAGCTTCTTGGCGTTGTCCCAGGCGCCGCCGGAGTTGGCCAGGAACACCGCCATCAGCACCCCGGCCGCGATCGCGCCGGCCAGGTACGCGCCCAGGGTCGAGTACCCGAACGCGAAGCCCACGGCGATCGGGGTCAGCACCGCCAGCAGGCCCGGGGTCACCAGCTCGCGCAGCGAGTCCTTGGTGACGATGTCGATGACCCGGCTGTACTCGGGCTTCTCGGTGAAGTCCATGATCCCCGGGTGGGTGCGGAACTGGTTCCGCACCTCCAGGACCACGCCCTGCGCCGCGCGGCCCACCGCCATGACTAGCAGGCTGGCGAACAGGAACACCACCGCGGCCCCGATGATCACGCCGACCAGGACCCGCGGCCGGTCAACCGACAGGCTGAAGCTGCCCGCACCGGCGCCGAGCGCCTGCTCGACGATGGTGCGGAACGAGCCGAACAGGGCGGTCGCGGCGAGCACCGCGGTCGCGATCGCAATGCCCTTGGTGATCGCCTTGGTGGTGTTGCCGATCGCGTCCAGCTTGGTCAGTGCCTGCGCGGCGTCGCCCTCCACGTCGCCCGACATCTCCGCGATGCCCTGGGCATTGTCGGTGACCGGGCCGAACGAGTCCATCGATACGATCACGCCGACCGTGGTCAGCAGGCCGCCGCCGGCCATCGCCACCGCGAACAGCGCGATGGTGGCGTTCCCTGTCGCGAGCAGGTACGCGCCGAACACCGCACCGCCGATCAGCAGCGCGGCGTACACCGCGGACTCCATCCCGGACGCGACTCCGGACAGGATGACGGTGGCCGCGCCGGTCTCCGAGCTCTGCCCGATGTCCTTGACCGGCCGCCGGTTCACCTCGGTGAAGTAGCCGGTCAGCAACTGGATGGCGCTGGCCAGCACGATGCCGATCAGCACCGCCCCGAAGGCGATCCAGCGTGGGTCGCCGCTGTACGCCGCGATGGCCGAGTCGGTTACCCCCTTCAGGTCGCTGAAGTGGGCAGGCAGGAACGTGAAGCAGGCGATCGCCACCCCGATGGCCGAGATCACCGCGGAGATGAAGAAGCCGCGGTTGATCGCGGTCATGCCGCTGCGGTCGCCCGCGCGCGGCGCGACGACGAAGATCCCAATCACCGCGGTGATCACGCCGATCATCGGCACGATCAGCGGAAACACCAGGCCCTTGTCGCCGAACGCGGTCTTGCCCAGGATGAGCGAGGC
>DATCUG010000138.1:0-2471 GCA_036567525.1 Streptosporangiaceae bacterium
CATGCAGAATGGCCTGCTGCCGCCCACGCTGCATGCCGGCGAGCCGTCGCCGCACGTGGACTGGTCCGCGGGCAACGTGCGGCTGCTGGCCGGCCCGGAGCCGTGGCCAGCGGGGGACCGGCCGCGGCGGGCCGGGGTGTCCTCGTTCGGCTTCAGCGGCACCAACGCGCACGTGATCCTTCAGGAAGCCGCGGCCGTGGAGCCCGGTGCGGAGGCAGCGCCTTCTGACCCGCTCCTGACGTCGGCTCCCGCCACCTGGCTGGTGTCGGGGCGGACCGCACCCGGCCTGTCCGCTCAGGCCGGCCGGCTGTCGCGGTGGATCACGGCCCGGCCGGATCTGGAACCGGCCGACGTCGGATGGTCGCTGGCCACGACCCGGTCGGTATTCGAGCACCGGGCGGTCGTGATCGGCGCGGATCGGGCCGAGCTGGCCGGAGGCCTGGCGGCGGTCGCGGCCGGGCAGCCGGCGGCCGGCGTGATCACCGGCGAGGTCCCCGGCGGCGGTCCAGGGAAGGTCGTGTTCGTGTTCCCCGGCCAGGGCGGTCAGTGGCCCGGAATGGGCCGGGACCTGGCCGGGGTGTCCCCGTTGTTCGCCGCGCGGCTGGCCGAGTGCGGCCGGGCGCTGCGCCAGTTCGTGGAGTGGGACCTGGAGCAGGTGCTGACCGGGGGCGAGGGCGCCCCAGGCCTTGACCGGGTGGATGTCGTGCAGCCGGTGCTGTGGGCGGTGATGGTCTCGCTCGCCGCCGTCTGGCAGGCCGCCGGGGTACGGCCGGATGCGGTGGCCGGGCACTCCCAGGGCGAGATCGCGGCCGCGACGGTGGCCGGGGTGCTGTCGCTGGAGGACGCCGCGCGGGTGGTGGCGCTACGCAGTAAAGCGCTGGTGGCGCTGGCCGGGCACGGGAGCATGGCCTCGGTGGCCGAGCCCGCCGAGCGGGTGCGCCAGCGGCTGGCCGAGTGGGGCGGCACCCTGTCGGTGGCGGCGATCAACGGACCGGCGGCCACTGTGGTGACCGGGGAACCGGCCGCGCTGGCCGAGCTGATCTCTCAGTGCACCGCCGACGGCATCCGGGCCAGGCAGGTCGAGGTGGACTACGCTTCCCACGGCCCGCAGGTCGAGCAGATCCGCGACCAGATCCTGGCCGACCTGGCGCCGGTGGTGCCTGGCATCGCGGAGATCCCGCTGGTATCGGCGATGACCGGACAGTGGATGCGGGGGCCGGAGCTGGGCGCACAGTACTGGTACGAAAGCCTGCGCGCCCCGGTGGAGTTCCAGGCGGCGGTGCGCGCGCTGACCGGGTCCGGGCACGGGGTATTCATCGAGACGTCCCCGCACCCGGTGCTGGCCACCGTCATAGCGGAGACCGGTGAAGACGCGCAGCTGCCGGTGACGGTCACCGGGACGCTGCGCCGTGACGACGGCGGCCAGGCCCGGCTGCTGGCCTCGCTGGCCGCGGCCCACGTGGCCGGGATCAGCGTGAACTGGGCCGCCGTGCTGCCCGCCGGTCGGCCGGCGGAGCTGCCCACCTACGCATTCCAGCACCAGCGGTACTGGCCGGGGCCGCGCCCGGTACCGGTAGCGGTCGGCTCCGATGGAACCGGGGCCGCGGCCGAGGCCCGGTTCTGGGCGGCGGTCGAAGACGGTGACGCCCGGATGCTGGCCGGGGTGCTGGCGGTGGAGGATCAGCGGCTGGCCGGGGTACTGCCGGCGCTGGCCGCGTGGCGGCGCAAGGAACGCAGCGAATCCGCCGTAGCGGGATGGCGATACCGCGTGACGTGGGTGCCAGTGCCCGATCCGCAGGCCGGGGCGCTGGCCGGGACATGGCTGGTGGCGGTCCCGGCCGGGGCGGCGCAGGGCCTGGCCCGCGCCTGCTGTCGGGCCCTGGCCGCCCGCGGCGCGCAGGTCGTGGTGCTCGAGACGGCCGGCACGCTCGACCGGGCGACGGCAGGCCGCATCGTCCGGGCGCTCCCCGGACTGGCCGGCGTGGCGTCGCTGCTGGCCCTGGACCAGACGCCGCTGCCCGCGGAGCCGGCCGTGCCCGGCGGGCTGGCCGGCACCTTGACCCTGATCCAGGCGCTGGGCGACGCCGGGACCGCCGCGCCGCTGTGGGCGCTGACCCAGGGAGCGGTCGCGACGGTACCGGGGGAGCTACCCGAGCCTGCCCAGGCGATGACGTGGGGCCTGGGCCGGGTCGCTGGGCTTGAGCATCCGGATCGCTGGGGCGGCCTGATCGACCTGCCCGCGGTGCTCGACGAGCGGGCCGCGGCGCGGCTGTGCGCGGTGCTGGCCGGGCCTGGCGGGGAAGACCAGCTCGCCATCCGGGCCACCGCGACCCTGGCCCGGCGGCTGGTCCGCGCCCCCCAGCCCGGCACCGGCGACACCAGCTGGACACCACACGGCACCACCGTGATCACCGGCGGAACCGGAGCGGTAGGCGGCCACGTGGCTCGGTGGCTCGTGCGGCGCGGCGCCC
>DATCUG010000139.1:0-14085 GCA_036567525.1 Streptosporangiaceae bacterium
CGGCTGGCCCGCGAGCTGGGCGACCACCCGGCGGTCCGGCTGTGGCACCTGCACAACGAGTACGCCTGCCACATCCCGGCCTGCTACTGCGACGTGTCGGCGGCCGCGTTCCGCGACTGGCTGCGCCGCCGCTACGGCACCCCGGACGCGCTGAATGAGGCCTGGGGCGCCGCGTTCTGGAGCCAGCGCTACCGGGACTTCGCCGAGGTGCTGCCGCCGCGGATCACCCCGACCCACCCGAACCCGGCCCAGCAGCTCGACTACCAGCGCTTCATGAACGACTCCTACCTGGAGGAGTTCACCGAGGAACGGGACCTGGTCCGGGCGATCACCCCCGGGCTGCCGGTCACCACCAACTTCATGGGCTTCTTCAAGCCGCTGGACTACTTCGAGTGGGCCGCCGCCGAGGACCTGTGCAGCACCGACAACTACCCGGACCCGGCCGACCCGGCCAGCCCGATGCTCACCGCGATGCACTATGACCTGGTCCGCTCGGTCAAGCAGGACACCCCCTGGCTGGTGATGGAGCAGACCACGCTGCGAGTCAACTGGCGCCCGGTCAACTCGGCCAAGCCGCCCGGCGAGATGCGCAAGGGCAGCTACCAGGCGCTGGCCCGCGGCTCGGCTGGGCTGCTGTTCTTCCAGTGGCGCGCCGCGCGGGCGGGCGCGGAAAAGTTCCACAGCGCGATGCTGCCGCACGCCGGTCCCGCCGCCCCCATCTGGCCCGAGGTCACCAGGCTGGGCGCCGAACTGCAAACCCTTTCTGAGCTGAACGCCAGCCGCGTGGCCAGTGCGGTTGCCATCGCGTTCTCCTGGCCTAACTGGTGGGCCCTGGAGCTGGGCTCGAAGCCGTCGGCCGAGATCGGCATGCTGGACCAGCTCCGCTGGATGTACCGCCCGGTGTGGCAGGCTGCCGTCACGGCGGACTTCGTCCGGCCCGATGCCGGCCTGTCCGGCTACCCGCTGCTCCTGGTGCCCAGCCTGTACCTGCTGACCGAGCCCGAGGCAGCCGGCATATGTAGCTTTGTGCGGTCTGGGGGCACCGCGGTCATCTCGTTCTGGTCTGGGATCGTGAACGAGTCCGAGCAGGTGTACCTGGGCGGCTACGGCGGCCCGCTGGCCGAGTTGTTCGGCGGCACGGTGCTCGACGTGGCCCCGCTGCAGCCGGCCGAGACGGTCGAGCTGGCCTGGGCCGACGGGCGGCGCAGCACTGGCACGCACTGGCAGGACATCATCGAACCGGGCCAGGGCGAGGTGCTGGCCCGGTACGCGTCCGGACCGTGGGCGGGCCGCCCGGCCGTGCTGGAGCACCACTACGGGGACGGCCGGGTGATCTACCTGGGCACCCGGCTGGACCAGGCGGCCATGCGCGACCTGATCGCCCCCCTGCTAGGCGAGCCGTCAGCCGTGCCCGGCGGCGTAGAGCGGGTCATCCGCACGGCCGGGCCGGCCAGCTACGAGTTCCTGCTCAACCACTCCGGCGCCCCGGTGTCGGTCCCCACCGGGCCCGGCGGCACCAACCTGCTCACCGGCACAGCCGTCAGCGAACAGCTGGAACTCCCGCCGCAAGGCGTAGCCATCATCCGCCGCGACGCCTGACCCCCAGGCTTCGTGATCAACCGATTACTGCTGCCCTGGCAACACCAATCGGTTGATCACCAACTGGGGAGGGCGGCGCGTCAGGAACTGGACAGTGTGGCAGTCAGCTGACTGAGCAGGGTGGTGCCGTTGGGGGAGCCTAGGCCGGTGCAGGCGTCCCAGCCGGGGCCGGCCGAGTAGTCGCCGTTGCTGCCGCTGGTGATGTCCTGGAAGCCGGCCGCTGCCGTGCCCGCGGTCACGCCCTGGTACAGCAGCGGCTGCAGCAGGCCGAACGGCTTGCCGGTGGACTGGACCATGCGGCAGACCAGCGCCGCCCACAGCGGGGCGACCGCGCTGGTGCCGCCGACTACCATCGACTGCCCGTCCACCAGCACCTGGTAGCCGGTCTGCGGGTCGGCGCAGCCGGCCACATCGGGCACGCCGCGGGCGGGCGCGGTGCCGGCCGGCGCACCGGCCCGGGCCGGTACCCCGGCGGACGCCTGCCAGGACGGCAGCGGGAACGTGTCGCTCACCCCGCCGCCGGTGGCGCCGTGGCCGGCCCCGTCGTTCCACACCGTCTCCGAGCTGATCGCCCCGCTGGCCGCGTCCCCGCGCAGGCTGGTCCCGCCGCAGGCCAGCGCGTGCGGGCTGGATGCCGGGAAGTCGGTGTGCGGCTGGCCGTCGGTCTGCGCGTCGCTGCTGCCGTTGTCCCCGGCCGCGACGCACACCGTGATGCCCAGCGCGGCCGCGTCGGCCATCGCCTGGTCCAGCGCGGTCCGGCCCTGCGCCGTCCACACGTCCTCGGACTGGCCCCAGCTGATGCTGATCGCGGTCGGCGTCGGGCTGGCGTGCACCGCGGTGGTCACCGCGTCCACGAAGCCCTGGTCGGTGTTGGGCGCGAAGTACACCACCTGGGCCGCGCCCGGCGCGACCGCGCCGGCCACCTCGATGTCCAGCAGGACCTCGCCGTCGGCGCCGTTCGGGTCCTGGCCGGCCTGGTTGACCGCGCCGTCCACGCTGGCCGCGGTGACCGTGGGCACCGGCAGGCTGAGCCCGCCGAAGTAGCTGTCCAGGTCGCTGGCGCCGAACCCGCCGCCCAGCTCGATGATGGCCAGCGTGTGCCCGGTCCCGTCGGTGCCGGCCGGGAACTTGTACAGCTCGGCCACCTGCGGCGGCGTATAGGACACCGGGCCCGCGGCTGGCGCCGCCGCCTCCGTCCCGGCCCCAGCCGCCTCGGCGACGAGCGCCGGTGCCCGGCGGAAGTGCGGCCGGGCCTGCGGCCGGTCGTCCAGCCCGAGCACGGCTAGCACGATGCCGTTCAGCTCGGCCGGGATGCGCAGCGAGCCCTCCCGGTAGCGGTGCTCGGCCGGCTGCCCCGAGCCCGGCTGGGGGCTGCGCACCAGTTTCAGGTCGGCGCCGAACGTTTCACTCAGCGCGGCCAGCGAGCCCTCCACCTTGACCTGCCGGGCGCCCGGATCGGCCTCGGTGACCTGCAGGCCGTGCGGGGCCAGCGCGATGCGCAGGAAGTCGATGTCGGCCGGGTCGGTGCCGTGCTGCTCGGCCAGCTCGTCGCGGGTCACCGTGGCCGGCGTCTCGACCAGGTCCCGGGGCAGCGCGGACCGGCGCCGGGTCACCAGCGTGACCACGATCCGCTGCGATCCGTCCACCGGCCCGGCCTGCTCGGCCGCGGGTAGCGGCCCGCGCTCACTGCCCGGCAGTGGGACAAAGGAATCGGCCGCGGAATCGGTCATGCTCGCGCTCCCTCACTGACAGGCCGGTTTCCTGTCCGGCACTGCAAGTATGTCGGGTTAGCGGCTGGCCGGAAGAGAGTCGGCGATTTGCCCGGAAAATGTCACTGGCCAGGCAGATTAATGGTCCTCCGGGTCGGCCTGGCGGGCGAATGTGGGCTGGATCAGATGGACGGGGCCTGGCCGCCGTCGTCCAGCTCCCACGGACCCCGGCCCGGCTCGGCCAGCGGCCGGTTTCGCTGCTCCTGATCGCGCAGCTGGCGTGGCTTCTTCTTGCGCGGCGGGCGGCGCTGCACGTTCACCCCACCCATCAGGGCGAAGCCCACCACCTTGAGCCGCGGCGCACCGGGCAGGCCGGGTCCGGTGGCCCGGTGATCGAAACCACCCATGAACGCGAACCCGGACACGTCCACCGTGATCTCCTCGTCCACGATGATGTCGATGCCGCCCATCAGCGCGAACGTCTGAATGGTCATCTCATGCCCGCTGAACTGCGCTTCGCGCAGGTCGAGGCTGACCGCGCCCATAATGGCCACCGCGGTATAGCTGGGTGGCACCACCCAGGCGCCGGACCGGTGGGCCTCGCTCATCACCGCGACCGAGATGGCTGCCCCGGGGGTGCCGCCGATCCGGGATTCCGGGAACCGGGGGCCGCCCGCCGCAACGGGCGGCATCGGCGCGGTCACCGAAGGGGTGGGCGGCTGCGGTCCCGCCTCGGGCAGATCCTCGGTCACCGCGGCCAGCTCGCCGTAGGTCCGGGCCGCGTAGGCGGCGGCGAGCCGGTCGTCCAGTTCCTCGAACGTGATCCGCCCGGCGCCGGCCGCGCGGCGCAGCACGTCGGCGGCCTGCTCCCGTTCCGCGTCGGAGACCCGGAGGTTCCGCCGGTCAGCGGGCCCGTCGGGAGTGGTCATCCCGGGTCCGCCTTATTCGCCGGGCAGCGAGAGCTCAAGGGAGGTTAGCCCGCGCATGTCCAGCCAGGCCCGGTCGGCCGAGTGGACCAGCCGGAGCAGCACCTGGCCGCAGGTCTGGCAGCGGGCCACCGCACCCGGGCTGTCCATGTACACGTGAGCCTGGGCCATCGCGGCCCGGGCACCGCACGCGGCGCACTGGCCCATCGCGCTGGTCAGGTCCACGGCGAACACCTCGCCGAGCGGCCCGGCCAGCACGTTGCCGTCCAGGTAGGTCTGCACGGTTAGCCTCCGGAAGGTCCGAATCGTTCGGTCTTGATGGCGGCGGGCCGGTGACCGGCCGCGGTGAGCAGGTTGGCGGCCGCCTCCACGAACCCGGTCGGGCCACACACGAACACCGCCGGTGTTTCAGCAGCCCCGATCCCGCTCGCGGGGGGTTCCGGGGGGTCGTCCCCCCGGGTCAGCACGGGCAGATCCGCGGCGCTGAGCCGGCCGGGCGGGCGCGGCCACCCCGCGGGCACCGAGCGGGTGTACACGTAGTCGATGCGCAGGCCATCAGCCGGGCGCTGGCGTTCGGCTAGCTCGGCGCGGTACAGGACGTCGGCGGGTGAGCGGGCTGAATAGAGGAGCTGGAACGGAGCCTGGCTGCCCGCCGCGGCGCGGCTGCGGATCATGGACATCAGCGGGACGATGCCGCTGCCGCCCGCCACCAGCAGCACCGGGCCCGGGCTGGCCGGATCCCAGACGAACCAGCCGCCGATCGGGCCGCGCAGCTCGAACGGGTAGCCGGGCTGCAGCGTCTCGGTCAGGTAGGGGGAGACCTCGCCGTCGGGCAGCCGCTGCACGGTCAGCTCCACCCGGCCCGGCTGGGGCGCCGAGGCGATCGAGTAGGACCGCTCGGCCGAGTAGCCGTCGTCGGCGGTGAGCCGCACGTCCACGTGCTGGCCGGGCCGGTGCCCGGCCCAGCCGGGCAGGTCGATCGCGATGCTGACGGCGGCCGCGGTCTCGGTGCGGATATCGCTGACCGTGCCGGCCTGCCAGCTCAGTCGCCCCAGTACCGCTGCTCCCGCCATGGGTCTCCGTAGTTGTGATAGCCGAGGCTCTCCCAGAATCCTGGCCGGTCCTGGTCCAGCAAGTCGATACCTTGCACCCATTTGGCCGATTTCCAGAAGTACAGGTGCGGGACCAGCAGCCGGGCCGGGCCGCCGTGCTCGGCGGTCAGCGGCTGGCCCTCATACTCGAACGCGATCCACGCCTGGCCGTCGCGCAGGTCGGCCAGCGGCAGGTTGGTCGTATACCCGCCATAGCTGTGCGCCAGCGCGAACTGCGCGCTCGTCTCCGCCTGGGCCAGCAGCGTATCCAGGGACACCCCGCGCCAGTGCGTGGTCAGCTTCGACCACTTGGTCACGCAGTGGATGTCCACCGTGATCTCTTCGTCCGGCATGGCCCGGAACTGCGCCCAGTCCCACTCGCGGACCTGGCCGGCCTCGGTTTTGAGCCGGAACCGCCACGATCCGGTGTCCACCCGGGGGGTGGGCCCGGCGGACAGCACCGGGAAGTCGGTGACCAGGTACTGGCCGGGCGGAAGCTTCTGGTCCCCCCGGCGCCGGCCGGAGAAACCGGGTGACACGATCCCCATCCGCTTAGCTTGTCACGACCCGCCGGGGACGGACCCCGGCCACCCCGGTCCGGGCGGGCCGCCCGCCCGGTTCAGTGCAGGTGGCGCATCCAGTCGGCCGGGACCCGGCCGGCCGGGCCGGGGGCGGGCTGGTCCAGCGGATGATGCTGGGGCGGGGCCAGCGGCGGGCCCTCGTAGAACGCTTCCTCCGGGTAGCTCCAGAACCAGTCCTCACCCGGCTCGAAACTGCGGATCAGCGGGTGGCCGCTGGCCGCCGAGTGCGCGCTGGCGTGCTGCGACGGTGAGCTGTCACAGCAGCCGATATGCCCGCACTCGGCGCACCGGCGCAGGTGGAACCACCAGCCGCCGGCCGTCTCGCAGTCGGCGCAGCCGGTGCCGCTCGGCTTGGCGTCCGGGTTGATGCCCGGGATCGTGTCGGCCATTCAGGCCTCCTCTGGGGCGGTCACCGGCAGCCGGACCTGGAACCGGGTGTTCCCGGGCGCCGACTCCACCCGCAGGTCGCCGTGGTGCCGGTTGACCACGATCCGCCATGAGATGTCCAGCCCGAGGCCGGTGCCCTCACCCACGGGCTTGGTGGTGAAGAACGGCTCGAAGATACGCTCCCTGATCTCCGGCGGCACGCCCGGCCCGGTGTCCCCGATCTCCACCAGCACCCAGTCGTTGTCCCGGGCGGTGCGCACGGTCAGCGTGCCGTGCCCGTCCATCGCGCTGACCGCGTTGTCGATCAGGTTG
Organism: Streptosporangiaceae bacterium; assembly: GCA_036567525.1. Lineage (GTDB taxonomy): Bacteria > Actinomycetota > Actinomycetes > Streptosporangiales > Streptosporangiaceae > RYN-230. The sequence goes on from DATCUG010000139.1 coordinate 6,606, forward strand.
GTCCACACCTGGTTCAGCTCGGCCGGGTAGGCCGGGATCGGCGGCAGGCCGCGGTCGAACTCCTTGACCACGGTGATCCCGTCGCCGATCTTGCCGGTCAGCATGAGCAGCGTGCTCTTCAGCAGCTCGTGCACGTTCACCACCTGGAACGGGGCCCGGTCCAGCTGGGAGTACTGCTTGGCCGCACTGACCAGCTTGGACACCCGCTTGGTCGAGTCCTCGATCTCGTTCATCAGCAGCTCGGTCTCGACCGTGTAGTTCAGCCAGCGGATGGCGCCCTCCAGGGTGCCGTCCTCGACTATCGCCGCCACTTGGTCCAGCCAGCCGGCGTCCAGCCCGGCCTGGACGAACGTGGGGGCCAGCTCCCAGCCACGGTCGCAGCCGTGGTCGGCCAGCCAGTCGGCGACCGCGTCTTCCCGGTCCGACGCCTCCATCGGGGTCAGCTCGGGGGCCTTGGACACCCGTTCCGCCGCCTCGTCCTGCAGCCGGACCAGGGTCTCCAGGCCACGCTGGTCCCAATGGCCCGAGGCGATCATGGCCAGCTTGTGCCGCATGCCGGCCACCCGGTCGCGCAGCGTGGCGGTGGCCCGCACCGCGGCCGCGGCCGGGTTGTTCAGCTCGTGGGTCAGCCCGGCCGACAGCGAGCCCAGCGCGAGCAGCCGCTCCCGCTGGCCGACCTGCTGCTGGACGTTCTTGATGCCGAAGAACAGCCCTTCCAGCATGTGCACCGGCATCGGGAACCAGTCCCGCATCATGGCCGCGAACTTGTCCGCGTCCAGCACGTAGAACCGGCTCGGCTCGGTGACCCGCATCGAGTTGTCGTAGACCTGCGGGACCCGGTCGCCCAGGTAGGCCCGGAACGCGCCGGTGTACACCCCGCGCCCGGAGCTGCGGTTCACCTCGACCTCGTCGCCGCCGATCCGGCGGGACATCACCAGGGTGCCCTCAATCAGCACGTAGAAGCAGGTCGCCGGGTCGCCCTCGCGGTACACCTGGCCCGGGTCGAACAGCTCGACCCGGCCTTCCCGGCACAGCCATTCGAGCTGCTCGTCGTTCAGCTTCTCGAACAGGAACAGGGTGCGCAGCTCGGCCACGTCGCAGGGCAGCGTCTGCCGGCGGCTGGGCTGGAATGCCGAGCCCGGCACGGCCGCGGCCTGGCCGGCCGGGGCCTGCCCGGCCGGGGTCTGGCTGGCCGGGGTCTGGGTGGACTGCGTGGCTGGCTCTGCGCTCATAGCTTCTCCAGGTAGCGGTGCACAAGCATGACCGCCATCGCCCCTTCGCCGACGGCGGAGGCGACCCGTTTGGCGGACTCGGCGCGGGCGTCCCCGGCCACGAACACGCCGGGCACGCTGGTCTCCAGGTGGTAGGGTGCCCGGTCCAGCTGCCAGCCCGTCGGCTTCTGCCCCGATACGGACAGGTCCGGGCCGGCCACCACGAACCCGTGGTCATCCCGGACCACCACCCCGTCCAGCCAGTCGGTCAGCGGGGCGGCCCCGATGAATACGAACAACATCCCCGCGTCCACAATTTCCGTGGCCCCGTTGGCGGTGTTGCGCAGCGTGAGCTGCTCCAGGTGCCCGTCCCCGTCGGCCCGGATGACCTCGGTGCAGCAGCGGACGGACAGATTCCCGATCGCCTGGCACTGCTGGATCAGGTAGTAGGACATGGACCGCTCCAGCGACGGCCCGCGGACCAGCAGCGTCACCGACTTGGCGTGCCGGGACAGGTACACCGCGGCCTGGCCCGCCGAGTTGGCCCCGCCCACGATGTAGACATCCTGGTCCACGCACGCCGCGGCCTCGGTCAGCGCCGAGCCGTAGTACACGCCGCGGCCGGTCAGCTCGGTCAGGCCGGGCGCGTCGAGCTGCCGGTAGGTCACCCCGGTAGCCAGGATGATGCTGTGCGCGCCGAGGCTGCCGCCGTCGGCGAACCGGATGCCGCGCGCCGACCCCTTGACCTCCAGGCCGACCACCTCACGGGTGGTGAGCAGCTCCGCGCCGAACTTCTGCGCCTGCCGCCGGGCCCGTAGGGTGAGCTGCGCCCCGGACACCCCGTCCGGGAAGCCCAGGTAGTTCTCGATCCGCGAGCTCTGGCCGGCCTGGCCGCCGGTCGCGGTCCGCTCGACCAGCACGGTCTTCAGCCCCTCGGACGCGCCGTACACGGCCGCGCCGAGCCCGGCCGGGCCGCCGCCGATCACCACCAGGTCGTAGAAGTCCTTGGCCGGGGTGGTGCTCAGCCCGACCTTGCTGGCCAGGTCCGCGTCGCTGGGCGCGATCAGCGCCTCGCCGTCCGGCGTGATGATCAGCGGCAGCGTCCGGCCGTCCGCCCCGGCCGCGGCGAGCAGCCGCTCGCCGTCCGGCTCGTCCGAGGCGAACCAGCGGTAGGCGATCTCGTTCCGGGCCAGGAACTCGCGCACTTCGGTGCTCCGGGCCGACCAGCGGTGCCCGACCACCTTGGTCACGTGCACCGCCTGGTGATCGCTGGCCCGCCACGCGTCCAGCTGCTCATCGATCACCGGGTAGAGCTTCTCTTCCGGCGGGTCCCACGGCTTGAGCAGGTAGTAGTCGAGATCGACGACGTTGATCGCCTCGATCGCCGCGTTGGTGTCGGCGTACGCGGTGAGCAGCACCCGGCGGGCGGCCGGGTAGAACCTCATCGCCTCTTCGAGGAACTCGACGCCGTTCATCTGCGGCATCCGGTAGTCGGCCAGGAGGACCGCCACCTCGTCGCCGCGCAAGCGCAGTTCTTTCAGTGCGTCCAGGGCCGCGGCGCCTGATTCGGCGCGCACGATGCGGTACTGGCCCCCGTATCGGTGCCGGAGATCACGGGCTACCGCCCGGGACACCCCGGGGTCGTCGTCGACGGTAAGGATTGCGGTCAGAGCGGGGCTGTCCGGTGCTGGCGTGGTCATCCGCGCACCCTGGACGGCTCAGTTTTGCGTGTTGGCCACCTCATGGTCCCATCGTAGGAACCCGCGCAAACCGGAGGTCAGCGGCCTTGATCCCGGGTTTGGTGGTGCCCGGTGTCGTCCCGGCCGCGACGGGACAGCGGCAGCGCGAACCACAGCGCGGCGAACACGCAGACCAGCCCGGCCGTGATCACGGTGGCGCGCAGCCCCGGGGCGACAAAACTCGTCACCAGCAGCACCGCTGAGCAGACGGCTAGTCCCACCGTGACCAGGCCCGCGATGGCCAGCCGGTTGGTCACCCGGACCAGGCTCTCCTTCTCGTGCCGCCGGAACAGCAGCCGGTGATAGGCGACCGGGGCGACCAGCAGCGCGGTAGACAGCGCGGCGAAGACCAAGGTGGCCAGGTAGATCCCGCGCTCGGTGTGGTCCAGCCGGGGGAACCCTTTGGCGAACGGGATCGACAGCAGGAAGCCGAACAGCACCTGGACGCCGATGCCGACCACACGGAGCTCGTTGAGCAACTCCATGGTGTTGCGGTCGGCCCGCTCGGCCAGGGTCTCGCCGGGCCGGTCCGGTTCGGTCCGGGCCGTGTCTTCGGCTTCCCGCGAGGCGTCCGTGCTCATCCCATCCCCCGGCTCACGCTGGTTATGCACCCGAGTTACCCGTCGCACCCCAGCCAAAACGGCGGCCGGCCCGCAGCTAAGGGCGCTGCTTGACGGGGGTAGCCGGGTGTGATCTTCTGTCTTGCGTTCCGCCGACGGCAGGGCAGGAAGCCGGTGTGAGACCGGCGCGGTCCCGCCACTGTGACCGGGGAGCGAATCCCGTGATGGCCACGACCGCGGCAGCGGTGGGAAGGCCGGGAGGAGCTGCGATCCGGGAGCCAGGAGACTGCCGCCGTCGGCCCAGCACCTGCGGGGCGTGGTTACCCCGGGGAGGGCTCAGCTGATGATCACGCCGTCCCGGCCAGGACCCGCGCGGGCCGCGGGACTGCTGGCGGGCGGGCTGCTGGACGCGGTGCTGGGCGACCCGCGGCGCGGGCACCCGGTGGCGGCCTTCGGCGGCGCCGCCACCCGGGCCGAGACCGTGCTGTGGTCGGACAGCCGCGGCCGTGGGGCGGCCATGGTGGCCACCTGCCTGGCCCCGGTCGCGCTGGCCGGGCTGGCCGGGCAGCGGATGACCCGTAACCGCCCGGCGCTCACCCTGGCCGCCACCGCGCTGGCCAGCTGGACCGTGCTGGGCGGCACCAGCCTGGGCGGCTCGGCGCTGGCTCTCGGCCGCGCCCTGGACGCCGGGGACCTGGCCGCCGCGCGCCGGATGCTGCCCACCCTGTGCGGCCGCGATCCGGCGCAGCTCGACGCGGCCGGGCTGGCCCGGGCCGCGGTGGAGTCGGTGGCTGAGAACACCTCCGACGCGGTGGTCGCCCCGCTGCTCTGGGGGGCCGCGTTCGGCCTGCCCGGCCTGCTCGGCTACCGCGCGGTGAACACCCTGGACGCCATGATCGGCCAGCGCAGCCCGCGCTACCAGCGGTTCGGCTGGGCCGCGGCCCGGCTCGACGACGTGGCCAACCTGATCCCGGCCCGGGTCACCGGGCTGCTCGCGGTGGCGCTGGCACCCACCGTGGGCGGCAGCTCCCGGCGTGCCCTCCGCATCCTGCTCCGGGACGGCCGGCGTCATCCCAGCCCGAACGCCGGCCAGTGCGAAGCGGCGTTCGCCGGCGCGCTGGGCGTCCGGCTGGGCGGCCGGAACAGCTATCAGGGCCGGGCCGAGCAGCGTGGCCGGCTGGGCGACGGGCGCCCGGCCGCGGCCCCGGACATCAGCCGGGCCGTCCGGCTGTCCCGGCTGGTCAGCGCGGCCGCACTGGGGCTGGCGGCCATCGTGGCCTGGAGGAGGTCTTAGATGAGCGACCCCAACTCTTTGCCGAAGGCGGATATCGACGGGCTGTACCGGGTGGTGGCCGAGCGGCGCGACGTGCGTAACGGCTTCCTGCCCGACCCGGTGGACGACGCCCTGCTCACCCGGGTGCTGGCCGCCGCGCACCAGGCGCCCAGCGTCGGGCTCAGCCAGCCCTGGGACTTCATCGTGCTGCGCGACCGGGCCATCCGGGCGCAGGTGCACGACCTGGCCCGGCGCCAGCAGGACGTGTACGCGGCCCAGCTGCCCGGAGCGCGGGCCCGTGCGTTCGGGCAGCTCAAGGTCGAGGCGATCCTGGACACCCCGGTCAACATCGTGGTCACCTGCGACGCCACCCGGGGCGGCCGCCACGTGCTGGGCCGGCACGCGCAGCCACAGGTCGCCGCGTACTCCACCGCCTGCGCGGTGCAGAACCTGTGGCTGGCCGCCCGCGCCGAGGGCCTCGGTGTCGGCTGGGTCAGCTTCTTCGCCGAGCGCGAGCTGGCCGCGACGCTCGGGCTGCCCGGGCACCTGGACGTCGTCGCGTACCTGTGCGTGGGCCACGTCACCGAGTTCCCGCCCGCGCCCGAGCTGGTGCTCAGCGGCTGGGCCCAGCGCCGGCCGCTGGCCTGGGCGGTGCACGACGGGCAGTGGGGTAGCCGCGGGCTGCCCGGCCAGCCACCGGCCCGGCTGCTGGCCGACACCCAGGCCGCCATCCAGCCGCTGGACGCGGCGGCGGTCGCCCAGGCCCGGGAGCGGCAGCAGGCGCTGACCAAGCCGAGCGGCTCGCTGGGCGCCCTGGAAGCGGTGTCGGTGCAGCTGGCCGGGGTGGCCGGGGAGTGCCCGCCGCCGCTGCCCGAACCGGCCGTGGTGGCCGTGTTCGCCGCCGACCACGGGGTGCACGCCCAGGGCGTCACCCCCTGGCCGCAGGAGGTCACCGCCCAGATGGTGGCCAACTTCCTGGCCTCCGGCGCGGTGGTCAACGCGATCGCGGCCCAGGCTGGAGCCGAGGTGTGCGTGGTCGACGTGGGAGTCGCCGCCGACCTGCCCGTCGCGCCCGGGCTGCTGCCGCGGAAGATCCGGCCGGGCACCGCGGACATGACCACCGGGCCGGCCATGAGCCGGGCCGAGGCCGAACGGGCCGTCGAGACCGGCATCGAAACCGCCCGTGACCTGGTCGCGGCGGGCAACCGCTGCCTGCTGACCGGGGACATGGGCATCGCCAACACGACCGCGTCGGCCGCGCTCATCGCGGTGTTCACCGGCGCCGATCCGGAGCAGGTGACCGGCCGGGGCACTGGGATCGACGACGAGACCTGGCAGCGCAAGGTCGGTGTGGTGCGCCGGGCGCTGGCCCGGCACACCCCCGACCCGGCCGACCCGCTGGGCGCGCTGGCCGCCGTGGGCGGCCTGGAGCACGCCGCGCTGGCCGGCTTCATGCTGGGCGGCGCCGCGCTGCGGGTGCCGGTGCTGCTGGACGGCGTCATCGCGTGCGCCGCCGCGCTGGCGGCCCGGGCGCTGGCCCCGGACGTGACGGCGTGCCTGATCGCCGGTCATCTGTCCAGCGAACCCGGGGCCCGCCGGGCGCTGGACGCGCTCAGCCTGCGCCCGCTGCTCGACCTCGGCCTGCGGCTCGGCGAGGGGTCCGGGGCCGCGCTGGCGCTGCCGGTGGTCGGCGCGGCCGCCCGGGTGCTGCGCGACGTGGCCACGTTCGACAGCGCCGGCGTGTCCGGTGAGAAGGAATGACCCGCTGGGCCTGGGCCAGCCGGCCCCTGGCCAGCTGGCCCCTGGCTAGCTGGCTGGGCCGCGGCCGGGCGCACCGGGTGCTCGTGCTCGGCGGCGCCCGGTCCGGCAAGTCGGCGACGGCGGAGCGGCTGCTGGCCTCCCGGGACCGGGTGGACTACGTGGCCACCGGCGGCCGCCCGGACGCGGCTGACCCGGAGTGGGCCGAGCGGGTCCGCGCCCATCAGCAGCGGCGCCCGGCGCACTGGGTCACGCTGGAAACGCTGGACCTGGCCGGTGTGCTGGCCGGCCCGCAGCTGACCGCGCGGGACCGGGCCACCCCGCTACTGGTGGACTGCCTGTCCACCTGGCTGGCCGGGGTGATGGACGAGTGCGGGCTGTGGGCGGACCGCCCCGGCGCCGGCCAGGACCTGGCCACCCGGGTGGACGGGCTGCTGGCGGCGTGGCAGGTCACCACCCGCCCGGTCGTGGCGGTCAGCAACGAGGTCGGCTCCGGTGTGGTGCCGGCCACCACCTCCGGCCGGCGCTACCGCGACGAGCTGGGCGTGCTCAACACGCGGATCGCCGCCGAGTGCGAGCAGGTCTGGCTGTGCACCGCGGGGATCGCCCGGCGGCTGCGGTGACCCAGGAGACCCCGATGACCCGGACTGCGCCCCACCCGCCTCCCCGTCCCCCGTCACGGTCCTGGCGGGCCGCGCTGAGCCTGTTCACGGTCATCCCGGCCAGGGCGCCGGCCGAGCTGGATGCGGACGCGCTGGCCCGGGCCATGTTCTGGCTGCCCGTGGTGGGGCTGCTGCTCGGCCTGATCGCGGCGGGCGGGCTGGCCCTGGTACAAGTGGGAGCGCAGGTGGGAGTGCAAGTGGGGGCGCAGGCGGGCGGGCTGCCGGTGCTGCGGCAGTTGCTCGGTGCGGCCGTGGGCGTCGCGTTGCTGGCCGGGCT
>DATCUG010000140.1:0-3103 GCA_036567525.1 Streptosporangiaceae bacterium
GGGCGGCGCGGGCGCCCGGCCGGTGCTCCGGATCGCAGGTGGTGCGCCCCCGGTAGACCTGATCGCAGCCCAGCGGGCGGCCGCGGACTTCCTCGCCGCGCTGGGCATCGACGTGGACCAGGACGGGCTGCGCGACACGCCGGGCCGGATGGCGCGGGCCTACGCCGAGCTGTTCAGTGCGCCACCGTTCGAGCTCACCACGTTCCCGAACGAGGAAGGCTACGACGAGCTGGTGCTGGCCCGGGACATCCCGTTCCGCACCGTGTGCGAGCATCACCTGCTGCCGTTCTCCGGCCTGGCCCACGTGGGCTACCTGCCCGGCGAGCGCATTCTCGGGCTGTCCAAGCTGGCCCGCCTGGTCGGGCATTTCGCCGCCCGGCCACAGACCCAGGAGCGGCTGACCAAGCAGGTCGCCGACTCGCTGGTCACCCATCTCAGCCCGCGCGGCGCGGGTGTCGTGCTGGCGGCGGAGCACTCCTGCATGACGCTGCGCGGCGCCCGGGCGATCGGCGCGAAGACCGTCACCTCGGCCCTGCACGGCACGCTGCGTGACGATCCCCGCGCCCGGGCTGAATTCTTCGCCATGGCCGGGGTGCCTGGCTGAGGGCGGCCCGGCCCTATCACGTAAAGGGGACACCATGACATCAAATCCGCTGGCCGAGCTCAGTCAGGCAGGCGTGTCCATCTGGCTGGACGACCTCAGCCGGCCGCTGCTGGCCTCCGGCCGGCTGGCCGGCCTGGCCGCTCACGATCATGTGGTCGGGGTGACCAGCAACCCGACCATCTTCGCCAAGGCGATCACCGGGAGCGACGCGTACGCCGCCCAGATCCGGGACCTGGCCCACCGGGGCGTTAGCGTCGGCGAGGCGCTCCGCGCGCTGACCACGTTCGACGTGCGCTGGGCGTGCGATGTGCTGCAGCCCGCCTATGCCGCGTCCGGCGGGGTGGACGGCCGGGTGTCCATCGAGGTGGATCCCCGGCTGGCCCGCGACACCGCGGCGACGATCGCGGAAGCCCGCGCGCTGTGGTGGCAGGTGGACCGGCCCAACTTGTTCATCAAGATCCCGGCCGCCCGGCAGGGGCTGCCCGCCATCGAGGCGTGCCTGGCCGAGGGGATCAGTATCAACGTCACGCTGATCTTCTCGCTGGACCGCTACGACGCGGTGATGGCGGCGTTCCTGGCCGGCCTGGAACGGGCCCGCGAGGCCGGCCGCGACCTGGCGGCTGTCGGCTCGGTCGCGTCGTTCTTCGTATCCCGGGTGGATACCGAGGTCGATGCACGGCTGGACAAGATCGGCACACCGCAGGCGGCCGCGCTGCGCGGCCAGGCGGCCATCGCGAACGCCCAGCTCGCCTACGAGCGCTACGAGCGGGTGTTCAGCTCGGGCCGGTGGGCCAGCCTGCAGGCGGACGGGGCCCGGCCGCAGCGCCCGCTGTGGGCGTCGACCTCGGTCAAGGATCCGGCCTACCCGGACACCCGGTACGTGACCAGCCTGGTCGCGCCGGGCGTGGTCAACACGATGCCGGAAGCCACCCTGCGCGCGGTGGCCGGGCACGGCGAGGTGCCGGCCGACTCGGTGCACGGGTCCTATCCCGGGGCACACGAGGTGCTCAGCCAGCTGGCAGCCCTCGGGCTGGACTACGCCGAGATCGTCCAGGCCCTGGAGGACGACGGGGTGCGCAAATTCGACGCCAGCTGGCAGCAGCTGAGCGAGCAGCTGGCCGCCACCCTGCGGCGGCCGGCGCCCGGCCAGGAGGAGCAGTGACATGAACGCGAACTCAGCCATCGTCATCGCCGGGGCCAGCCTGGCCGGCGCCAAGGCGGCCGAAACGCTGCGCACCGAGGGCTTCGGCGGCCCGGTCGTCCTGATCGGCGCCGAGCCGGAGCGGCCCTACGAGCGGCCGCCGCTGTCCAAGGATTACCTGCTCGGCAAGGCCGGGCGGGAAAGCATCTACGTGCACCCGGCCGACTGGTACGACGAGCACGGCGTCACGCTGCGGCTGGGCACGACGGTCACCGGCGTCGACCGGGCCGGGCACGAGGTGCTGCTGGCCGACGGCAGCCGGGTCGGCTACGCCAAGCTGCTGCTGGCCACCGGGTCGGCGCCACGCCGGCTGACGGTGCCGGGCGCCGGCCTGGACGGCGTGCTGTACCTGCGCCAGGTCGAGGACAGTGACCAGATCCGGGCCGCGTTCCAGACCGCGTCCCGGGTGGTGGTCATCGGCGGCGGCTGGATCGGCCTGGAGACCGCGGCCGCGGCCCGCGCGGCCGGCGCCGAGGTGACCATCCTGGAGGCGGCCGACCTGCCACTGCTGCGGGTGCTCGGCCCGGAGGTGGCCCGGGTGTTCGCCGGGCTGCACACCGAGCACGGCGTGGACCTGCGGACCAGTGTGCAGGTGGCCGAGATCACCGGCACCGGCGGGCACGCGGACGGGGTCCGGCTGGCCGATGGCAGCCGCATCCCGGCTGACGTGATCATCGCGGGGGTCGGCATCACGCCGCGCACCGGGCTGGCCGAGGCGGCGGGCCTGGCCGTGGCCAACGGCGTCCAGGTGGACGCCCAGCTGCGCACGGCCGACCCGGACATTTTCGCGGCGGGCGACGTGGCCAACGCGTTCCACCCCCGGCTGGGCACCAGCATCCGGGTCGAGCACTGGGCCAACGCGCTGCATCAGCCGCAGGCCGCGGCCCGGGCCATGCTCGGCCAGGACGCCAGCTACGACCGGCTGCCGTACTTCTTCACCGACCAGTACGACCTGGGCATGGAGTACTCCGGCTACGTGCCGCCGGGCGGCTATGACGAGGTCGTGCTGCGCGGCGATGTGGCCGGGCGGGAGTTCCTCGCGTTCTGGCTCAGCGGCGGCCGGGTGCTGGCCGGGATGAACGTGAACATCTGGGACCAGACCGACGCGATCCAGGAACTGGTCCGGTCCGGCCAGCCGGTCGCGGCCGGCCAGCTGGCCGACCCGGAGCGGCCGCTGGCCGGACTCGGGCAAAGCTGACGGCGCCCGCTGTCCCGGGTAAGCGGCGGAGGGAACCGCGGCCAGCCGCGGGCCGTCCAAGCTGCGATGAGGATTCACGGCGGGACGGCGCGCGGCGCGG
>DATCUG010000141.1:0-15201 GCA_036567525.1 Streptosporangiaceae bacterium
GATCCCGACATGCTCAAGCGGCGGGTCGAGGAGGCGTCGCGGTTCATGCCGCTGGAGCAGCTGTGCCTGTCGGGCCAGTGCGGGTTCTCCTCCACCGTCGAGGGCAACGAGCTGACCTACGACCAGCAGGTGGCCAAGCTCGACCTCATCGTCAAGGTCGCCCACGACATCTGGGGCTGACCGCGGTGGCTGCTGATGGCGACCTGCTGTGGGCGCCCAGCCCGGCTGAGATCGCCGGGACGAACCTGACCGCGTTCACCGAGTGGCTCAGCCAGGAGCGTGGCCTGCGGTTCGGCAGCTTCGACGAGCTGTGGCAGTGGTCCACTACCGACCTGGCCGGCTTCTGGCAGGCGGTGTGGGACCGGTTCGGCGTGCACGCCTCGGCACCGCCCAGCCAGGTGCTGACCAGCACCGCCCAGCCCGGCGCCGAGTACCAGCCGGGCCGGGACCAGTACTTCTCCGGCCGGCAGTGGTTCCCCGGGGCCCGGCTCAACTACGCGGAACACATCCTGCGCCGCGAGCGGCCCGGCCAGGACGCCCTGCTCTACCGCAGCGAGCAGACCGCGCTGGCCGGCCTGCCCTGGGAGAGCCTGGCCGGCCAGGTCCGGGTGCTGGCCACCCGGCTGCGCGAGCTGGGCATCCGGCCCGGCGACCGGGTGGCGTCCTGCCTGCCGAACATCCCGCAGGCGGTCATCGCGATGCTGGCCACCACCAGCATCGGCGCGATCTGGTCCAGCTGCTCGCCGGACTTCGGCTGGCGCGGGGTGATCGACCGGTTCAGCCAGCTCGCCCCCCGGGTGCTGTTCTGCGCGGACGGCTACCGGTACGCCGGCCGGGACTTCCCGCGCACCGCGCAGCTCGGCCAGATCATCGACGGGCTGAGCAGCCTGCAGCACGTCATCTACCTGCCCTACCTGGAGCCGGACCGGCTGCAGCCCCCGGTCCCGTGGGCGGTGAGCTGGCCGGCCATGCTGGACCGGCCACCGGTGGCGGCCGCGGACTTCCGGTTCGAGCAGGTGCCGTTCGACCATCCGCTGTGGATCCTGTTCTCGTCCGGGACCACCGGCCTGCCCAAGCCGATCATGCACGGGCACGGCGGGATCCTGCTGGAACAGCTCAAGCTGCAGCACCTGCACCTGGACCTGCGGGCCGGCGACCGGATGTTCTTCTACACCACCACCGGCTGGATGATGTGGAACTTCCTGGTCAGCTCGCTGCTGCTCGGGGTGTGCCCGGTGCTGTTCGACGGCAGCCCGGCGCACCCGGCGCCGGACGTGCTGTGGCAGGTGGCCGACGACGCGCAGGTGCGGCTGTTCGGCGCCAGCCCGGCCTACGTCGAGCTGATGTCGCGGGCGGGCATCGTGCCGGGGGACCGGTACGCGCTGCCCCGGCTGCACGCCATCATGCTGGCCGGCTCGCCGGTGTCCGCGGCCTGCGGGTCCTGGTTCTACGACAACGTCAAGCCCGACCTGTGGCTGGCCACCGGCAGCGGCGGCACCGACGTGTGCACCGGGTTCGTCGGCGGCGTGCCCACCCAGCCGGTGTACGCCGGGGAGATCCAGGCCCGGCACCTCGCGGTGGCCGCGTATGCGTTCAACGAGCATGGCGAGCCGGTCACCGACCAGGTCGGCGAGTTCGTCATCACCGCACCGATGCCGTCCATGCCGGTCGGCTTCTGGGGCGATCAGGATGGCAGCCGGTACCGGGCGGCCTATTTCGCCGACTTCCCGGGGGTCTGGCGGCAGGGTGACTTCTTCCGGGTCAACGCCCGCGGCGGCTGCTTCGTGCTGGGCCGGTCCGACGCCACGCTGAACCGGCATGGGGTGCGCATCGGCACTGCCGAGATCTACGCCGTGCTCGCCTCGGTGCCGGAGATCGAGGATGCCCTCATCGTCAACCTGGACCTGCCGGGCGGCGGCTTCTTCATGCCGCTGTTCGTCACGCTGCCCGCCGGGCAGGTGCTGGACGACGCGCTCCGGGACAAGATCCGCGCCCGGCTGCGCACCGAGTACACGCCGCGGCACGTGCCGGACCGGATCATCCAGGTGGGCGCCATCCCGGTCACCTTGACCGGCAAGAAGATGGAGGTCCCGGTGCGCCGGATCCTGCTCGGCATGGACCCGGCGACGGCGGCCAACGTGAACGCGATGGCCAACCCGGACTCGCTGGCCGAGTTCATCAGCTACACCCAGACCCAGCAGGACTACCGGCTCGGGTAGACCGAGATCTACCCCCGAGGTGGGCCAGCTAAGGGGTGCGCGGGCGCACGGTCTGGGCCGCGTGCCGGCCGGCTCGGCGGCCGAAGAACGACCCCTCGCCGAGCTGGGTGCCTGAGCCGTAGCCCTTGCCGTCCTGGGCGATGTTGGACGCGCACGCTCCCGCCGCGTACAGCCCGCGGATGACCGAGCCGTCACGCCGCCGCACCTGCCCGTCGGCCGTGGTGCGCAGCCCGCCGAGCGTGAAGCCGGCGTACAGGGCCCGGCCGGGCCGCAGGTCGAAGACCGCCCACGGGGGCTGGTCCTGAGCCGCCAGCCAGGCCGCGTGCTTGCGGAAGTCCGGGTCCTCGCCGCGGGCCGCGTAGCGGTTGTACCGGGCCAGCGTGCTGGCCAGCGAGCCAGCCGGCAGGCCGAGGCCATGCTCCATCCCGGGCACGGTCTCGTACCCGTCCAGCAGCGGGACCAGCGGCATCTGCGGCTGCTGCACATGCGCGCTGTCCACGATCAGGTACGCCGCCGAGCCGTCCTGCTCCAGCACGAACTGGGTGGTCCGGGCGTGGTAGGAGTCCTCGGCCACGAACCGCTGGCCAGCCGAGTTGACGATCAGCCCGGTGATCAGCTGCGCGGGCGGGTAGCACGGCGCGGTGATGAACGGCTCGTCCATGTGCCGCACGTCGGCGGCCACCGACCGGCCGAGCCGGATGCCCAGCCCGTCGTCGTACGTGGTGCCGAGCGTGATCAGCTTCCCGCCCAGCGCCGGGGTGTGCTCGGCCACCATGTCGGCGTTCATCACGAACCCGCCGGCCGCGATCACCGTCGCGCCCGCCCGGGCCAGCCCGGTCGCGCCGAACGACCGCCAGGCCAGGCCGGCCACGCCGCCCGCCCCGTCGCTGACCAGGTTGGTCGCGCCGGTTTCGTAGCGCACCTCGGCGCTGGTCTCGGCCAGCCGGTCGCGCAGCAGGTCCATCACCAGCCGGGCGCCCTGGGTGTCCCCGGGCACCGGCACCTTGTGCCCGCGCGGCGCGGGCCGGGCCAGCTCACGGAACGGCCACACCTGCTCGTTGCCGGTGAACATCAGCCCCTCGGTGCCGGGCTGGATCACCGCCTTGGCCGGGTAGTAGGACCGCTCGAACTGGAAGCCGAGCGCCTCCAGCCAGTGGAAGTGCTCGACCGAGCCGTCGCAGTAGGCCCGGATCTTGTCGTGCTCCGGCTCCTTGGCCGCGGCGACCAGGTACTTGTACATCTCGCCGGCCGAGTCTGGGTGCCCGGTCGCCTGCTGCACCGGGGTGCCGCCGCCCAGGTAGAAGTGCCCGCCGGCCAGGCAGGTGGTGCCGCCGGGCACGGCCGCCCGTTCCAGCACCAGCACCCGGGCGCCGGCCCGGGCTGCCTCCAGGGCGGCGCAGCCGCCCGCGATGCCGAACCCGATGACGGCCACGTCGTAGGCGTCGGCGCTACCGGCCAGCACCGACGGGGGCAGCGTGGCCGGCAGCGCGCAACCCGGTCCGCTCATCCCGGCGTCACCGCCAGCCCGCCACCCGGCCGGCCAGCCGGTCCAGGTACGCCGCGGCCGCGTCAGCCGGCCCGTCCGGCACGCCCCACACGCACTCGGTGACCCCGGCCCCGGCCCAGGCGGCGATGTCGCCGGCCGACGGTTTGGCGCTGACCAGCACCCGGATATCCGGGGCGCCCGCCCGGCTGGCCACCGCCCAGGCCTGCCGCAACCCGGCTGCCTTGCCGCCGATGTCCTGCTCACCCGGGGTGGTCAGCCAGCCGTCGGCGTGCTGGGCGATCCACTCGAACGTGCGCGGGCCGCCGCCCGCACCGATGATCAGCGGCAGGTGCGCCTGGGCCGGCTTGGGGAACGCCCAGCACGGCCCGAACGACACGAACTTCCCGTCGTACGCCGCCTCCGGCTGTGTCCACAGCGCGCGCATGGCCGCGACGTACTCGGCCAGCACGGCCCGCCGCTGCCCGGCCGGCACGCCATGATCAGCCAGTTCGTCGGTGTTCCAGCCGAACCCGGCGCCCAGCGTTACCCGGCCGCCGGACAGGTGGTCCACGGTGGCGATCGTCTTGGCCAGCGTGATCGGGTCGGACTCGGCCGGCAGCGCGACGGCCGTGCCAAGCCCGATCCGGGCCGTCACCGCAGCCGCGGTGGCCAGCGACACCCACGGGTCCAGTGTGCGCAGGTACCGGTCGTCCGGCAGCGTGGCCCCGCCGGTGCGCGGGTGCGGGGCGTCCCGCCGGACCGGGATGTGCGTGTGTTCCGGCACGTAGAACGTGTCGAAGCCGCGGTCCTCGGCCGCCTTGGCGGCCTCGGCCGGGGTGATCCCGCGATCACAGGTGAACAGGACGATGCCGTGCCGCATGGGCACAGACTAGAACCTGTTCTAGTCGCGGGTACAGGGCCGGGCCAGCTCTGCCCACCGGATGCCGTGGGCGGCGCGGTTGAAGTGCCGCCTGGCGGGAAGCTGAGAGCCGGCGGCACGGTGGGCTGCCCCGCTCACCGGCGCCGGGGAGTGCGAGGTGGCGCGGTAATGGAGCAGGGCCGGAAGCAGACCAGAGCCGCGGCACGTGCCACCGGCGTGACCGCACGGTCCACGGACTGCGCCCACTTGCATAGCGCGTTCGGCCCTGGGTGCCCGCACTGCTGGACGGCCACCACCCCGGCGCCGCGCCTGGCCGGCACCCACCCGGCGGCGCCGCCCGGGGCCCAGGCCGAGGCCGCTTAACCGCGTCGCGGGCGGCCGTGCTGGGCGGGTGCTGGCCGGGCGGGCACTGGCGTTCGGGCTAAGGATCGGGGTTAAGGCCGGCCATGGCGCGGGCCTCAGCCCGGTCCCGGCAGGCGCGCATCCTGGTGATCCGGTCCTGGTCCAGCGTGAGCACCAGGTAGTTGCGGTCGTTGCCCTGCCGCACGCGCAGCCGGTCCAGGCCGGGCTGGTGGATCACCACCAGCACGGAATCGCCGCTGGCCACCACCTCTTCCAGTTCGGCCGGCAGGCCCTGGCTGGCCTGCCGCTCCAGGGCCACCCGCAACTGGTCGCGGCCATGGCAGGTGGCGGGCTCGGGGTCGGCGAAGGCCGGGTTGAGATACGTCCACTCCAGCTCCGGGTCGACCAGTTCCAGCAGGCCGGATAGATCGCCGCGGGTGTAGGCCTGATAGGCCTGCCGGACCAGCGCCTCATTGCGATTGGTCATGATGTCTCCTGACGTCGTGGCCGTAATTACCGGCCGGGGCCAGCCGCCTGTGCTAGCCCGACAGCACGCGGGTCAGGGCCGGGGCGACATCGGCCAGGCCGTGCACCGGCCGGCACAGGCCGCCGCCGCGGCGGGCCAGGGCGGCCGCGGCCCGCTGCGCTTCCGTGGTGGGCCGCGGGCACAGCACGTGCAACGTGCCTATCCCACGCAACGCCAGTGCCGGGTCAGCGCCGCTGGTGGGCAGGCAGTCGGACAGCAGCACGGCGACCCGCTCGCTGGCCGGTGCCGTGGCCAGCTGCGCCGCCGCCGCGCGGAGCGCCGCAGCCAGATCGGTCAGCCCATGCCCGCGCAGCGCCACCAGGTCGCCGACCAGGCCGTCGGCCGGACGCTGGGCGCCCTGCGCCTGGAGCACCCGCACCTGCCCGCTGAACGCCACGATTCCCGGGCTCAGCCGCCCGTCGCTGGCCAGCACCACACTGGCCGCGGCGACCGCCGCGATCGACACGGCCTGCCCGGACATCGAGCCGCTGCTGTCGATGAGCAGGCAGAGTGCCCGGCGGTGCGCGAACCAGGACTGGGTGACCAGGTCGGCGCCCCGCGGCGGCCACGGCCCGGACCAGCGGTCCAGGGTCCGGTCCAGGTCGAGATCCCCCTCCGCGCGGCTGGCCTCCAGCCGCCGGGTGCCCCGGGCCGGCTGCTGGCCCGCCCGGGCCAGCCGGAAGAACACCCGGGTGGCCAGCCGCCGGGCCGCCTCACGGAGCTGCTGGTCGGTGGCCCGGGCCAGGTCGGCCAGGAGGGCCAGCGCGGCGTCCGGGCCGGCCGCCAGCAACTGGCCGAACGCATCCTCGTCAAGCTGACCGACGGCCGGTGACACAGCTTCCAGCGCTGGGTGCCTGGCCGCCAGCTCGGCCCGGCCCATGGTTCGCCGGGGACTGCCGTCGGCCCGGTCCCGGCGCAGGGCTGAACCCGACTCGGCCCGCTGGTCGCCTGCCCGGGCTGTGGGCAGGCGACTAGCTTTTGGGTCGTCTGAGTCCTGCCATAGCTCCTCGAGCAGCTCGTCGAGGATGGCTTCCGGGGTGCGGTCGCAGCCGTCGGCGAGCCGGATCCGGCCGGACAGCGCGGCGTGTGCGGCGTCCCGGGCGCTGGCCCGGGTCAGGCCGTCCTCGCCGCGCAGCCGGGCCAGCCCGGTGAGCAGCAGCACCAGGTCGATCGCGCCGCGCACGGACGAGCCCATCCGGACATCCCGGTGCTCCCTGGTGGCCCGGGTGAGCGTCACCGCGAAGTCCACCACCTGCCCGTTCGCGCTGGTCACGGCGGTGGTGATGGCGCGCTCGGCGGCCGCGTCCTGGTAGCCGAGGACGACCCGGCAGATCCGGTCGGCGATCGCGTGGCTGACCCGCGCCGTGCCGATCGCGTCGAACGGGTTCATGGCCGCGACCAGCCGGAACCCGGGGTCAGCCTGGACCGTGCCGAGCCGGGGCACCGCGATCTCCCCCTCGGCCAGCACGGTGATCAGCACGTTGAGGGTCTCCTCCGGGACCCGGTTGAACTCCTCCAGGTACAGCAGCGCGCCGGACCGCATGGCCCGCAGCAGCGGGCCGTCGGTGAAGCTGGCCGGGACGTAGCCGCTGGCCAGCACGTCGGCCGGGTCGTACTGCCCGATCAGCCGGGCCGGGGTGAGCTCGGCGTTGCCCTCGGCGAACACCACCGCCCGCCCGGCCTGCCGGGCGATGTCCCGGAGCAGCGTGGACTTGCCCGTGCCCGGCGGCCCCTCGATCACCACGTGCCGGCCGGCCTGCAGCGCGACCGTGAGCACCTCACGCTCCCGGGCCAGCCCGACGATGTTGGCCCGGGGGGGCGACCCCCCGGATCCCCCCGATCGCCGCTCCGCGGCGGGAACACGATCAGGGACTGTCATACAGGATCACGCCGCGGACGTTCTTGCCGTCCAGCAGGTCCTGGTACCCCTGGTTGATCTGGTCGAGGCGGTACGTGCTGGTGATCAGCTCGTCCAGCTTCAGGTCGCCGGCCTGGTACAGCTCCACCATCCGCGGGATGTCGTGGAACGGGTCACCGGACCCGAACAGGCTGCCCTGGATCCGCTTCTCGAACAGGGTCAGGATCGCGCCCGGCAGCTCGATCGTGTTCTTGGCCGGGTCGGCCAGCCCGGTCACCACCACCGTGCCACCCTTGCGGATCGCGTTGAACGCGCTGGTCACCACGTCGGAGGTGACGACGTCCACGGTCACGATGGCCTTGTCCGCGCCGACTCCCCGGGTGAGCTGGGTGATCAGTTCCTGGGCCTGCTCGGCGGTCTCGCAGCTGTGCGTGGCTCCGAGCTGATCAGCCATTTCCCGCTTGTTGGCCAGCGGGTCGATGGCCACCACGTTCCGGGCGCCGGCCAGCGCGGCGCCCTGCACCGCGTTGATGCCGATCCCGCCGATCCCGTAAATGGCGATGGTGTCGCCCGGCTCGGTCGCCGCGGCGTGCACCGCGGAGCCGAATCCGGTCGGCACCCCACAGCCAATCAGCACCACCTTGTCCAGCGGCAGGTCCGGGTCCACCTTGATGGCGGAGTTCTCCGAGATGGTGGCCCGCTCGGAGAACGTGCCCAGCATGCACATGCCGCCGAAGTCCTCGCCGCCGGCGTGGAACCGGTAGGTGCCGTCGGGCAGGCAGCCATCCAGGATGGTGGCGCCCATGTCGCACAGGTTGGACCGGCCGGTCGAGCACCACCGGCAGTGCCCGCACACCGGCAGGAACGAGCAGATCACGTGGTCACCAGGCTGCAGCCGGGTGACGCCGTCGCCGACCTGCTCGATGATGCCGGCGCCCTCGTGCCCGCCGACCAGTGGGAACCGGGGCACGATGTCGCCGTGCCGGAGGTGCTCGTCAGAATGGCACAGGCCGGCGGCCACGTAGCGGATGAGCACCTCGCCCGCCTTGGGCGGATCCAGGTCCAGTTCGGTGATCTCGAAGTCCTGGCCTACTCCGCGCAAAACCGCAGCTCTGGTCTTCATAGCCCGCTCCTGACGCCCAGTCGACAGTGACCTTGCTTGTCACCCTAGGTCGGTCCGGGGCCGCGGGCCAGACCCGCCGGCGGGTGACTGGCGACACTTCGGATGTCCGGAAATGCCAGTTTTTTCGCGCCCATTCCGCTAAGGTCCGGATCTTGTTGGGCTTTCCCGCTGAGTTCGCCCGTCACCGTGAACCCGTGGCCGGTGCAGCGGAAGCACCCTCCGATCGGGGAGCCCCGTCGTGGGCAAGCATCCCATTCTTCACCGTTTCCTGTTCCTTCCCCTGGCCCTGGCCGCACTGGTGGCGATTCCCCTCGCTACCGCACCTCAGGCCGCCAGCGCGGGTAGCAGACCCCCGCGGCTGGCGGTCTATTTGTGGGCGTACCACCACACGGCCGGCCACCCGTACTGCTGGGGTGGTACCGGCCCCGGCTGCTACGACTGCTCTGGCCTGGTGAGCGCCGCGTACGGGCGGTGGCACATCTACTTCGGCCGGACCACGTACCAGATGCTGACCTCCGGCAAACTGATCAGAGAGAGCCGATCCCAGGCACGGCGCGGTGACCTGGCGTTCTATGGCACTGGGCACGTGGAGTTCTTCGTCCGGCCGGGCCACACGTTCGGCGCGCTGGACGCTGGCACACTGATCGGCTGGCACGCCACGAACGCGTTCTGGCACCCGACGATGTTCTTCCGGGTGCGCGGCGCGGGTTAACCAGCGCCTGACCGCTGGCCGGCCTGGGGCCAGCGTCCTAGGCCGGCCAGTGCGCCCGCTTCCCCGCCGGTGACGCACGCAGCCCCGGTGCGGGGCACAATGAAGCAAGGCATCCGCCGGTGGTGCCTGGGCGGGATGAGGCTGTGAACCCGGACGTGATGGCCTGATGCATATCGCCATCGCGTTGTGCGCTGCGCTGCTGGTGGGGACCGGCTTGGTGCTCCAGCAGCAGACCGCCGAGCAGGAACCGAGCAAGTACTTCCTGCACCTGAAGCTGATCGCCGAACTGATCCGCAAGCCGCGCTGGCTGCTGGGCATCGCGGTGATGACGGCGGGCTACGCCCTGTCCGGCTACACCTTTGACAACCTCCAGCTGACAGTGGCCGAGCCGTTGCTGGCCACCAACCTGCTGTGGGCGCTCATCGTCGCCATCCCGCTGTCCGGGGCCCGGCCGCGCAGATCGGAGATCATCGGGGCGGTCCTGCTGGCCTCGGGAGTCGGCGCCCTGTCCACGGCGCGCGCGGGGATCACATCGGGTCCGCCGCGTACTGGCCCGCTGCCGCCGTGATCGGTTTCATCGCACTGCTGCTGGTTCGCGCGGGCCTGCGCCGGACCGGCCAGCGGCGGGCCACGCTCACCGGCCTGGCGGCCGGGCTGATCTGGGGCATCTCGGACGCGCTGACCCGCAGCACACTGCTCATCTTCGACCACCACGGCATCGGCGCGGTGCTGACCAGCTGGCCTGCCTACTCGCTGGCGGCGGCGGCGTTGCTGGCGCTGTGGCTGATGGAAAGCTCGTTCAGCGCCGCGCCGCTGCACGCCTCGCTGCCCGGCATCACGGCCGGCGAACCGGTGGTCGGCATCTTGCTCGGGGTGGTCGTGTTCGGTGACGTGATCCGGATAACGCCGCCGCTGCTCGTGCTGCAGGGGGTGGGGATCGTGGCCATGGTCGTAGGGGTGATCCTGGTCGCCCGGTCGCCCGCGCTGAGCGAGATCCGGGCCAAGAGCCACGACCTGCGGATCACCGCCAGCGAGGACTGGCGCCGGGTGCTGCCCGGAGTGCATCTGCCCGGCAGCGCGGGCCCGGCGGCAGACGGGCTGCAGGAGGACGAAGTGCCGAAATTCCCGGAAGAGGTCTAACGCCAGACCCAGCCGGTTTCCTGGTTCAGGTGATGCTCGGCCGGCGGGTGACACGGCTTGGTGCAGATCACCGCGCCCGGCGTGCCCCCGCCACGGTGCGGGCGGCCAGCGCGGCACCGCAGTTGGCGGTGAGGTGCAGCAGCACCGGCGCGGACAGGCTACCGGAACGATGCCGAAACCCGGACAAAAGTCCACCAATTGCCGTCGTGCCGGCCACCGCGGCGGCCACCCCGGCCCACTCGGCCCGGCTGCCGGGCCGCACCCCGTTGATGCGCAGCGCGGCGATCGTCGGGCGGATGTGCCAGACGCCGAATACCCCGCTGGTCACCGCGATCGCGGCCGGGGCCGGCAGCACCCGGCGCAGCGCGGCCTGCAGCACGCCGCGGAACGCGGTCTCCTCCCACAGCACGGTGCCGACCGGGATGCGCACCGCGACCTGGTAGGCCACCTGGGGCCAGGTCAGCCTGGTGATCCGGCGGTCGGCCAGCGCCGGCCGGGTGATCGGCGTGGCGGCCAGCGCGGCCCAGGCCGCGGCCAGCGCGCCCGCGGGCCCGGCCGCGCAACGCAGCCCGGCTGGCACCTGGCCTGCGGACAGCCCCAGGTCGGCCGCGGTCAGGCCGCTGCCGGTAGCGGCGGCCAGCAGCAGGCCGGCCGCACCCAGGTTGGTGGCCGGGTACCAGCGCTGCCGCCACGGCTGCTCACCACCGGTGTTGTTGTACGCCGCCAGCACCCCGGCCACCACCGCGGCGAACGCCGCGTCACGTCCCCCGCTCTTCATGCTCCGGGCTGGACCAGGCCGGTCTCGTAGGCGAGCACCACGGCCTGGGTGCGGTCGCGCAGGCCGAGCTTCATCAGGATCCGGCTGACATGGGTCTTGATGGTCTGTTCCGCGACCACCAGGCGGCCCGCGATCTCCGCGTTGGACAGGCCGCGGGCGACCAGCGCCAGCACCTCGCACTCGCGCTCGGTCAGGCCGTCCAGGCTGTCCCGGCTCGGCCCGCGGGGCGCGCCCATCCGGGCGAACTCGGCGATCAGCCGCCGGGTCACGCCAGGGGACAGCAGCGCGTCGCCGCCGGCGACGACCCGGACCGCGTCGGCCAGTTCCCGGGCTGAGGCGTCCTTGAGCAGGAAGCCGCTCGCCCCCCAGCGCAGCGCCTGGTACACGTAGTCGTCCAGGTCGAACGTGGTCAGCACCAGCACCTTCGGCGCACCCGGCATGGCGGTGATCTCCCGGGTCGCCTGCAGCCCGTCCAGCACCGGCATGCGCACGTCCATCAGCATCACGTCCGGGCGCAGCTGGGCGGCGCGGGCAATCGCCTCCTGGCCGTTCACCGCCTCGCCGATGACCTCGATGTCCGGCTCGCTGTTCAGCAGTGTGGTGAATCCGGAGCGGACCATGCCCTGGTCGTCGGCGATCACCACGCGGACGGTCATTTCGGGTCCTTTGCGGGCTCTTTGACGTCGGGTAGCACGGCGGTGACCAGGAAACCACCTTCATCGGTGGGCCCAGCCTCCAGCTGGCCGCCCAGCATGGCGGCCCGCTCCCGCATGCCGATGATGCCATGCCCGGCGGCCGGCTCCGCGCCGTTCCCGTGCCCGGCCGGGACGGCCAGGCTCACGTCGTTCCGCACCTTGATCACCACCGAACTGGGGAAGTAGGCGACTTCCACCTGCACGGTCGATCCTGGCGCATGCCGCATGGCGTTGCTCAGCGCTTCCTGCAGGATCCGGTACGCGGACAGGTCCATGCCCTGGGGCAGCGGCCGGGGCACGCCGCTGACCGACAGCTGAACCGGCAGGCCGGCGTTGCGGGCCGAGTCGAGCAGCCCGGACAGCTGGCCGAGGCCCGGCTGCGGCGTGGTGTCGGGGGTGCCGGTGCGCAGCACGCCGAGCAGGCGGCGCAGTTCGGCCAGCCCATCCAGCGCGCTGGCCCGGATGTCGCGGAAGCTCTCCACCAGTTCCGGCGGCGGGTCGGAGACCTTGCGCGGCCCGGCCTCGGCCTGGATGGCGATCACCGACATATGGTGCGCCACGATGTCGTGCATCTCCCGGGCGATGCGCTGGCGTTCCTCCAGCAGGGCGCGCTCGCCTTCGTGCTGCTTGGCCTGCTCGGCCAGCTCGACCCGGCTGCTGCGGCGGGAGCGCACGTACGCCCCGGCCAGCAGCGGGATGGCGGCCAGCACCGCGCCCACCGCCGTCTTCGCGTCGATCAGGATCGCGCCGACCACGGTGACCAGGCCCGCGGAGACCGCGAACCACGTCCGGCACCGGACCGCCACCGCGTACAGGCAGAGTATGTACACCACCACGCCGGCCGGCAGGTAGACGGGCGTGGACAGGACGCGGGGCCCGATCCCGGTGGACGTGATGGTCAGGGCCAGCGCGGAGCCGGCCCAGGCCAGCGCGGGGAAGCGGGTGCGCGCCACCAGCGGCACGCTGACGATGAGCGCGAAGAGGAACACGGTCAGCGAGCTGTACGGGGTGCCGTGCTGGGCGTTCTGGTTGCCCAGCGCGGACGCCGTGGTGCCGAGGCAGATGAGCGCGATGACCACGTCGGCCAGCTCGACCAGGTCGAACGGCCCGCGGCGCAGCCGGGGTGAACGCGGCGACGGCGGGTTGGTAACGCCCGCCTCCAGGCCGCGCAGGAAGCGGAGCGGCTCCCGACTGCTCATGCCCCCAGCGTAGGTGCGCAGCGGCCCGCTTTTCGTGCCCCGCACGGGGGATCTGGCCGGCCCTACTCCGGTAGGGGGCCGGCTAACCCGGCCGGGCCAGCCGGCGGTACCTGCGGGGCACGGCGGCAAACGGCTCCGTGGAGTGACGCCGACGACACACACGGCTCCGTAATTTCCTGCCCAGCAACCCGGCTGGATCAGGAAGGACACCGTCATGAGACGCCGCCGGATCGTGGGCATCGCCGCTGCTGCTGCCGCTGGAATCCTGGCGCTGACCGCAGCGGTGCTGCCCAGCACACCGCCCGACCCGCCGGTGAAGCTGCCGGCCCTGACCACCCAGGCGCTGTCCGCCCGGTACGCCGCCAGCGCGCGGGCCATCGCCCGCGCCGGGGCGGCGGCCACCCGGGACGGCAACACCGGCCTGGCGCACAGCCTGGCCGCGATGCGGCACGGTCAGTTCCTCGCCTTCAACAGTGCCGGCCAGGGCGAAGCGGTCCAGGTCATCGGTGACCTGGCCACCGCCCGGCGGGTGGTCGTCATGGTGCCTGGCTCGGACACCTCGCTGGCCACCTGGGCCTCCCGCGGCGCGGCGTCGCCGTACGGCGGTGCCCGCGCGCTGGCCAGCGAGACCACCCGGCTGGATCCGCACGCCCACCTGGCCATCATCGCCTGGCTCGGCTACCGCACCCCCAGCCTGCTCAGCCCGGCCGTGCTCACGTCGGGCAACGCCGGGCAGGGCGCGCAGGCGCTGCGCCCGCTGGTGACCAGCCTGTACCGTGACGGCGACCAGGTCGCGCTGCTCTGCCACAGCTACGGCTCAGTGGTCTGCGGGCTGGCCGCGCCGCACCTGCCGGTGACCGACATCGCGGTGTACGGCAGCCCCGGCATGGACGCGTCCTCGGTGCGGTCGCTGGACACCACCGCCCGGGTGTGGGCAGGCCGGGAATCCAGTGACTGGATCCGCAATGTGCCGCACATCCGGCTGCTCGGCCTGGGCTTCGGCACCGACCCGATGTCACCGTCGTTCGGCGCCCGCCGGTTCGGCTGCGGCAGCTCAGGGCACAGCGGTTACCTCAGCCCGGGCGGGGCCGCCCTGCGCAACCTGGCCTACATCGCACTCGGCCAGGCCGGGCAGGTGACCCAATGACCGCCCTGGCCACCCGCGCCGCCCGGAGCATCCGGGTGGCGGCGGCCCGGATTGACGCGGCCACCCCGGCCAGCCGGGACCGCACCGTGGATGCGCTCCGCGCGCTGGCTATCGCCGGCGTCATCCTCGGCCACTGGCTGGTCACCGCGCTGGTGCTGACCCCGTCCGGGCCCGGCAGCCAGCTGCGGGACACCAGCCCGCTGGCCGCCATGCACGGGCTGGCCCCGGTGTCCTGGATCTTCCAGACGCTGGCCATCTTCTTCCTGGTCGGTGGGTATTCGGCGGCTGTGAGCTACAAGGGCAGCAACTACCTGGCCTGGCTCCGCAAGCGGATGACCCGGCTGGGCCGGCCGGTGGCCGTGCTGGCCGCGGTCTGGGTGCCGCTCACCGCGGCCATGGTGCTGGGCGGTGTGCCCGGCGGGACCGTGCACACCGTGGTCACGCTGGTGCTCGATCCGCTGTGGTTCCTGTGCGTGTTTGCCGGGCTGACCGCGCTGACCCCGTTCGCGGTGGCACTGGTGCGGCGCCTGGGCGCCTGGGCCGCGCTGCTGCCCGCCGCCGTGGTGGCCGGCCTGGACGCGGCCCGGTTCGGCCTCGGCGGGCCGGGCTGGCTCGGCTGGCTGAACGTCGGCGCGGGCTGGCTGGTGCCGTACCTGCTCGGCATCGCCTGGGCCCGTGGCTCGTTCCGCGGCTGGAAGGTGCCGGCCGCGCTGCTGGTGGGCGGGGCGGCGGCCACCGCGGCGCTGGTCACCTGGGCCGGCTACCCGGCCAGCATGGTCGGGGTGAACGGTGAGCGGATCTCCAACCTGAACCCGCCCACGCTGGCCGCGGTCACGTTCGGCATCGCCCAGGTCGGCCTGGTGCTGCTGCTCCGGCCCGCGCTGGCCCGGCTGATGCGCCGCCCGCTGGCCTGGGCCGCGGTCGCGCTGGCCAACCTGTCCGCGATGACGCTGTTCCTCTGGCATCAGTCCGCGTTCCTGGCCGTGAACCTGACCGGCTCGCTGATCGGCCGGCTGCCCGGCCTGCTCACCGCCCCGGCCACCCCGCTGTGGATCGCCGAGCGGCTGGCCTGGCTGCCCGTCTTCGCGGCCGTACT
>DATCUG010000142.1:0-3154 GCA_036567525.1 Streptosporangiaceae bacterium
GGGGGCTGGAAGGGATGGTGTGGTTGGGCGGGGACGGCATCGGGGGAAACGGGGGAGGATGGCGGGGTGGATGCTGGGGTGATCGAGCTGGCCCGGCCGCGGCGGGGGCACTTTGAGCTGGGCACCGGGTACCACGGGGACGTCTGGCTGGATCTTGATGCGCTGTTTCTGCGGCCGGCCCTGCTCCAGCCGCACGTCGAGTGGCTGGCCGGGAGGCTGCGCGAGCACCAGGTCGACGCGGTATGCGGCCCGCTGGAGGGAGGCGCGTTCCTGGCGCTGGCCCTGGCCACCAGGCTTGGGGTGGCCTTCCTGCCCGGGTACCGCGCCCCGGCCGGCCCCGGAGCCGCCGCCCCGGTTCGCCCCGCGGCCGCCGCCCCGGCTGGCCCCGGAGGTGGGCCTGCGGTGGGGTATCGGTTGCCTGCCGTGCCGGGCGGGATCGGCGGCTGGCGGGTGGCCATCGCCGACGACGCGGTCAACGCCGGGACCGCCGTCCGGGCCTGCGCCGCGGAGCTGCACCAGCGCGGGGCGGGGCCGGCCGCGGTGGCTGCGCTGCTCGCGCTCGGCCCGGCTCACGCCACTGTCAAACAGACCCTGGCGCTGCCGCTGTACGCAGCCGGCCAGCTGGACAGCCAGGCCTGGCCGGCCGGCACCTGCCCGCTGTGCGCGAGCGGCGCACCGCTCACCGACCCGGAGTAACCCATGCCGGAGAATGACTACGCGAAGCGGCTCGCCGCGTTCGGCCTCGGCCAGGAAGACCTGCGCGCCTGGCAGGACAGCGGACGGCCGTCAGGCGAGTTCGACGACTGGCTGACCGACCGGGTGGCGCGCCGCCCGGCCGGCACCCGGGCCCGCCAGGTCTACGGCGCTGAGGACGTGCATGACTTCGCCCGGCGGCCGATCCTCGATGCGCTCGCCCTCCAGCCGGGCGACCGGTTGCTGGAAATCGGCTGCGGCGGCGGCCTGCTGCTCCGCGACGCGCTAGGCACTGGCGTTAAGGCAGCTGGGCTGGACCATAGCCCGGACATGACCGCGCTGGCCCGGGAGCGGGCGCCAGACGCGGCGGTGCTGCAGGCCACGGCGGAGCGGCTGCCGTTCGCCGCGGACGCGTTCACCGCCGTCGCCATGTCCGTCGTGTTCTTCTTTTTCGCCGAGCCGCTCCGGGTGCTGGGGGAGTGCCGCCGGGTGCTGCGCCCCGGCGGCCGCCTGGTCGTGTTCACCACCGGCCCGGAGCTGCGCGGCACCCCGGCCGCCCCGGAGCCGCTGGCCGGCCGCGGCCACTTCTACCAGGACGAAGAGCTGGCCGCGCTGGCCCGCCAGGCTGGCCTGGCCGGGGTCAGCGTGCACAACGACCGCGGCGGCCAGCTACTGACCGCATTTACCTAACGCCATTACCCGCCAGCCGGGGCCCGCCGCGCCGCGCGGAACAGGCTGACCAGTTCGCCGGTGGTGGTGGCGTCGGTGGCGTCCTTGTCGTCGCGCCACCGGCCGGTGAACCGCGGGAACCGCATGGCCAGCCCGGCGTCGGCCTGGATCTCCCCCCAGGCGGCGGTGTAGTTCGGCGACAGGGTCAGCTCGGCGCTCAGCACCTCCAGCACCAGCCCGGGCTCGAACCACACGTCGGGCAGCTGCCGGGCATCTACCCGGGCCGGCCGGCTGGCCCGGGCCAGCGGGGCCAGCCGCTCTGGCAGCGCGGCCAGATCGGCGTCGGAGAACCCGGTGCCGCACTTGGACACGGTACGGAACACCTCGGCGTCCGCGTCGTACGCGGCCAGCAGCAGCGCGCCGTACACCCCGCGGCGGCGGCCCCGGCCGGCGAACGCGCCCACCACGACCAGGTCCACGGTGTCGGACAGCTCGGTGCGGTAATCCCGCTTCAGCTTGATCCACTGCCAGCCGCGGGCGCCCGCCCGGTAGCTGGCGTCCGGGCCTACCGACTTGCACACCAGGCCTTCGCAGCCGTCGGTCACCGCCTGCTCGAACGCGGCGTCCAGCGTGGCCGGCTCGGTCACCTGGCTGGCCGAGGTCAGCCGCAGCTGCGGCGCCGGGGTGATGGCGGCGGCCAGCCGGGCCCGCCGCTGCGGATAGGGCAGCTGGGTGAGGTCTTCACCGTCCGCGTACAGCAGTTCGAAGCAGAACAGCCCGACCGGCACATCGCGGACCGCGTCGCTGATGCCGTACTTGCGGCGGCGGAACATGACCTCCTGGAACGGGCGCAGTTCGCCCGCCGCGGCGTCGAACGCGACGACCTCGCCCTCCAGGATCGCCTCGGCCGGCCGCAGCCCGGCCCCGAGCAGCTCGACCACGTCGGGGAACTGGCTGCTGACCCGCTCCAGCCGCCGGGTGTACAGCTCGATCGACCCGTCCGCGGTGCGGTGCGCCTGCACCCGGACCCCGTCGTACTTGTATTCGGCCGCGCACTCGCCGCCCAGCTTGGCCAGGATCTCGGTGGCGTCGGACAGCCGCTGGGCCAGCATGACCCGCACCGGGCTGCCCGGCTGGACCTGGAGCTGCTCGACCGCGGCCAGCCCGCCTGCCACCAGCACCGCGGCGACCCGGCCCAGGTCGCAGCAGATGTTGTAGCCACGCTCCAGCACCGGCCGGTCGGCCTTCCCACCCGCGTACACCTGGGCCAGGGCGTCCAGGATGGTGGGCGTGCCGATGCCCAGCCGCAGCCCGCCGGTGACCAGGCGGAGCAGGTAGCGGGCTTCCAGCGGGGTGGCCCGGGTGAGCAGCCCGGCCAGCAGCTCCAGCTTGCGGCCCTGCGAGCCGGGCCCCTCGGCCGCGGCGATCTCGTGCAGGGTGCCGACCACCTCGGTGACCAGCAGGCTGGCCGGCCGTCCAGCGGCGGTCTCGGTCAGCAGCTGGTCGGCGGCCTGGCCCAGGTCGCCGGTTTCCCGGACGCTGCCCGTGACCTGTTCCGCGGTGCGGCCGGTGGCGGTGCCGACCGCGCGGATGGCCAGCTTCTCGGCCAGGCCGAGGTCGATGCCGGCGAACTCCGGTGCGATCAGCCCCTGGCACAGGTAGCAGACCGTGGGCAGCAGGTCGCCGGGGGTCGCCGCGAGCAGTTCGGCCAGCCGGGCGGTGAGCGCCAGCCGGCCGGTGGCCTGCTCCAGATCGCGGTAGGCCTCGGCGATGGTCTGGTACTCCACGGCGC
>DATCUG010000143.1:0-15938 GCA_036567525.1 Streptosporangiaceae bacterium
GGCTCGGCGAGCACCCGCCGCGCCGTGGCCACCGTGTCCAGCGCCTTCCGGGGCTGCCCACGGGCGCCCCAGATCCGGGTCCGGTCGAGCAGCGTGAGGAACTCGAAGATGGGCCGCCAGCCCTCGGATATCGACAGCGCCCGCTCGGCCAGCCGTTCCGCGGTACCGAGATCCCGCCGCTCCAGCGCCACGCCCGACAACACGCGCAGGTAATCGACCGCGAAGAAATGCCGGTCAAAACCCAGCCTCCGCGCCTCCTGCTCGGCGGCCATGGCGGTGTCAGCCGCTTCAGCCAGGCGGCCAGCCTGGAACCAGGCCAGCGCCCGCGCGCTGGGCACCAGGATGCGCCGGGCTGGCTCGGGCAGGTCGGCCCGGGCCAGCGCGGTGGCTGCCGCACGCTCTACTGCCGGGAAGTCCTCCAGGCACGGATAGATGCGCAGCAATACCAGCGAGACCGCCGGGTTCCAGTCGTCGCTGAGCTGACTCTGGTCCTGGATCGCCTGTGCGGTGTGGGCCGCGGCTATCGCTTCGGTGAGCCGGCCGGTCTGCGCGTGGTGAAACGCCCGCATCAGCGCGACCCGCGCGGCCAGCCTCGACCTGGGCTCGATGGGTGGCTGAGCGCGCTCCAGCGCATCGAGGTATTCGCCGCCATGCGCCGCATCTCCGGACAGCAGCAGATCAGCGGCCAGGCCAAGGAGCCGCTCCGGCGCATCGGCCAGCAGCGCCGGGTCGATCATGGTCAGGTCCAGCGGGCTCGGCGAGACCGGGTGGTGCAGGAAGTCGGGCACCACCCGGTCCTGGAGCAGGGCCAGCGCCCGGTCCGACTGCCGGGCGGCGACGAAGTGCCGGGTGGCCCGCCGGGTGTTACCGGCCGCCTCGAACCATTCGCCTGCCCGCACGTGCAGCACTCGCTCCCGGCCCGGATCCCGGGCCCGCAACTCGGCCCGCAGCACCTGGCGGACCAGATGGTGATACCGGAACGTCGTCCGCTCATCATCGAGTGGCACCACGAACAGGCTGGCGGCATCGAGGTGGTGGAGCAAGGCGGCGGCATCCGGACGGTCACTGACCGCGGCGCACGAGCCCGCGGTCAGCTCACTGAGAATCGATGTGTCGAGCAGAAACTGGGCCACGTCGGGCGGCTGCTGATCGAGGACCTCGGCGGTGAAGTACTCCGAGATGAGATGGCTGCGGACATCCAGCGCCCGGGCCACCCGGGCCGGATCGGCCGCGCTGCGCAACGACAGCGCCGCCATTTGCACGGCCGCGGCCCAGCCTTCACTGCGCTCGTGCAGCAGAGCCAGGTCGCTGGCCGCTACCTCGACACCGAAGTTGGCTAGCAGGCTGCCCGTCTCGGCCAGCGAGAGGTACAGGTCGCGATCGCGCAGCTCACATAGTTCCCCGGCCATCCGCAGCCGGTGCAGCCGGACCGGCGGGTCAACGCGGCTGGCCAGCACAAGCTGGGCGTTATCCGCGGGCCAGCTCTCGATCAGGTCAGTCATGTCGGTGGCCACCGCGGTGGCGGCGGCCTGGAAGTCGTCCACGATCACCGCCGTGCCCTCGGGCAGCTTCATCGCATCGTTGGCCAGCGACGCGGTCACGTCGGCCGACATCGCGCCGTCCATGGCCAGCAGGTCGGCGGCATCGGCGCCGAACTCCGGCGCCACCGCCCGCGGCGCCTCGATGAACGCGGACCAGAAGCGGACCGGGTCCGCGTCGGCCTGGCCGCAGGACAGCCACGACGTGAAGCCGGGCGGTCTGGCCGCCGCCCAGCTCGACAGCAGCACGCTCTTCCCGGACCCGGCCGAGCCGACCACGACGGTCAGCCGCTGACCCGCCCCCGCGGTCAGCCGGTCATACAGCGGCGATCTGGTGACCAGCGTGCTGGGCAGCGTCGTCGGCCGGAACTTGCTGAGCGCGAACCCCGCCATCCGGTGGGGTGCCGTGCTCGTTCCTGGCGCCCTCTGCGGTGGCACTTGTGCGGTACTTCCTCGCTTCCGGGGTGATTGGCATGGGTTGCCTGATGGGGTCAGCGTGCCGTGGGCGGCCAGACCCGGCATCACCCTCCGGGGATGAGGCAAAGAACCGGTAATGTGCCCCAGCCTGCCTGGTCACCCCCGAGTGGGTGATGACGCTCATCCGCACGACCAGGCACGATGGCGGGAAATCCAAACCGACGAATGATGAGACGTGACTCTGTGCAAGCAAGAACCTACGAGATCACATTCGTGGGCCAGGCCGGTGCCGCGCTGCGCGCGGAGTTCGACGATTGCGAGGTCACCGTGGGGTCAGGCACCACGACTCTGCGGGCTGAGGTACCCGATCAAGCCGCGCTGCTGGGGCTGGTAGAACGGCTCAACGCGCTCCGGCTCGACATGATCGACATGCACCTCGTGGCACCGCCACCCACGCTGTAACCGATCTCACCCGCAGTCGCTGGGCCGGTGCCCGGCTTTCACCCCGGCGCGGGTGATGCGCCACCCACCGGGGGACGGGAGACTGCGGCCGTGGCGTCCGACCGCGGCCGGGGTGGGCTGCCGGCGTTCCGCGTGCTGCCGGGGCTGCAGGCAGTCACCGAGTACCAGCGCGCCTGGCTGGCCCGGGATGTGGTGGCCGGGGTGGTGCTCACCACGCTGCTGGTCCCGCAGGGCATGGCCTACGCCGAACTGGCCGGGCTGCCGCCGATCACCGGCCTGTACACGTCGATCCTGTGCCTGCTCGGGTATGCGGTGTTCGGCCCATCCCGGATCCTGGTGCTCGGACCGGATTCCTCGCTCGGACCGATGATCGCGGCCACCATCCTGCCGCTCATCGCGGCCAAGGGGGATGCGAAGCGGGCGGTCGCGCTGGCCTCGCTGCTGGCCATCATGGTCGCGGCCATCATGATCTTGGGTGCGGTGGCCAAGCTCGGCTTCATCGCCGACCTGATCTCCAAGCCGACCATGATCGGTTATATGAACGGGCTGGCGCTGACTATCCTGATCGGCCAGTTGCCCAAGCTGTTCGGTTTCTCGACCGACGCCAAAGGCCTGATCCACGAAGCGGCCGCGGTCATCTCGGGGCTGGCCGACGGCAAGGCGGTGGCCGCCGCGGCCACCGTCGGCATCGCCGGGATCGTGTTGATCCTGGTGCTGCAGCACTGGCTGCCCAAGGTCCCGGCAGTCCTGATCATGGTGCTGCTGGCCATCGCCGCCACGTCGGTCTTCCACCTGGCCGAGCACGGCGTCAGCCTAGTCGGGGTGCTGCCGAAAGGCTTCCCGCCGTTGACCATCCCGCACGTTCGCGCGTCCGACCTGGGACCTTTGCTGGCAGGAGCGTTCGGTATCGCGCTTGTTTCGCTGGCCGACACCATCTCCACCGCCTCAGCGTTCGCGGCCCGCACCGGCCAGGAGATCCGCGGTAACCAGGAGATGTTCGGTATCGGCGCGGCCAACCTGGCGGCCGGCCTGTTCCAGGGCTTCCCGGTCAGCACCAGCGGGTCGCGCACTGCGGTGGCCGAGCGGTCCGGGGCCAAAACGCAGCTCACTGGCGTGGTCGGAGCGGCCCTGATCATCCTCATGATCGTGCTGGTGCCCGGCCTGTTCCGGAACCTGCCGCAGCCCGCGCTGGCCGCCGTGGTCATCACCGCGTCGCTGTCGCTGGCCGACATCCCGGGCACGGCCCGGCTGTGGCGGCAGCGCAAGGCGGAGTTCCTGCTGTCGGTGGCCGCGTTCCTCGGTGTCGCCTTGCTCGGCGTGCTGCCCGGGATCGCGATCGCGGTCGGGCTGTCCATCCTCAACGTGTTCCGCCGGGCCTGGTGGCCGTACGACACCGAACTGGGCCGGGTCGAGGGCCTGGCCGGCTACCACGACGTGCACTCGTACCCGGACGCCGAGCAGATGCCCGGCCTGGTGATCTACCGGTTCGACGCGCCGCTGTTCTTTGCCAACGCCAAGACGTTCCGGGACCAGGTCCGGCGGCTGGCCGGCGCGGACCCGCCGCCGCGGTGGATAGTGCTGGCGGCCGAGCCGGTGACCGACGTCGACACCACCGCCGCCGATGTGCTGACCGACCTGGACGAGGCGCTGAACGCACGGGGCATCAGCCTGGTGTTCGCCGAGCTCAAGGACCCGGTCCGGGCGAAGATCGAGCGCTACGGGCTGACCCGGACCATTGATCCGGCGCACTTCTTCCCCACCGTGGGCGCCGCCGTGCGCGCGTTCCGCGCCGAGACGCAGACCCCGCTGCAGCAGACCGGGAGCGCGGAGTCATGAGCAGGCCGGCCCAGGAACTGGCCCGGGGGGCGGTCGGGCCGGCCCGGGTCATCGCGTTCGGGGCCAGCAGCGTGGCCCCGGCCGGCGCCGTGGTCGCCGGGCTGGTCCTGGTCGTGTCGTACGCCGGGTTCGCCTCGCCGCTGGTGGTGCTCATCGCGTTCGCCGCGTCGCTGTGCTGCGCCAGCAGCGTGGCGGAATTCGCCCGGCGGCTGCCCTCGGCCGGCTCGCTGTACACCTACACCAGCCGCGGGCTGGGCCAGGCCGGCGGCTTCCTGACCGGCTGGATGATGATCTTCGCGTACGCCCTGTATGTGCCGGCCGGTATCGCACTGACCAGCGCCTACGCCGCCGGTCTGGTGGCCAGCCTGGTGGGCTGGTCAGTGCCGGCCTGGGTGCTGTTCCTGGTCATTCTCGGCGCCGTGGTGCTGGTCGCCTACCTGGGCATCAGCACGTCCGCCGCGGCCGATCTGGTGCTGGTCGCCGGGGAGGTGGCGGTGATCGCCGGGCTGGCCATCACGGTCCTGGTCAAGACCGGCCCGGGGCATTATTCGGCCGCCGCGCTTTCCCCGGCATCCTCGCCGCATGGCCAGTTCACTGACCTGACCCAGGCGCTGATCTATGGCATCACCGCGTTCGCCGGCTTCGAGGCGGCCGCCGCCCTAGGCGAGGAGGCCCGGCACAGCCGTCGCTCCATTCCGGCCGCTACGTTCGGCGTGGTCGCCGTCACCGGCCTCTTCTACCTGCTCGTCATGGCGGCCGAAATGTTCGGCGTGGGCCGGGCCGGGATCCCCAGCCTGATCCGGGACCGGAATCCGCTGGGCTATCTCACCAGCCATTACTGGTCGCCATCGGCTGTCTGGGCTATCCAGGCCGTGGTCGTGCTCACCGGCCTGGGCTTCGTCGTGGCCGCGTGCAATGTCACCATCCGGGTGCTGTTCGCCATGGGCCGGGAACGAGCTATCCCCGGCGCGTTCGCCCGGTTGTCCAGCCGCCGTACCCCGGTGGTGGCCATCGGCTGTGTGGCGGTGCTCGGGCTGCTGCTCGGGCTGCCACTGACGTATCTGACCGGCGGGGCAGTGGCGTTCGGCTATCTGGCTGGAGCTGGTGGGCTGGCCGTGGTGCTGGTCTACCTGGCGCTGAACATCGGGGCCATCCGGGCCTTCCGCACTGAGTTCCGGGCCGAGTTCAGGTTCGGCCGGCACCTGCTGGTGCCCGCGGCGGCTGCGGTCATGTTCACGTTCCCGTTGTGGGGAATCATTCATCCGCACCGGCTCGCCGATCTGCTGCCATTCCTGGCCATTGGCTGGCTCGGCCTCGGCGCCATTGCCGTTGGTGTGCTGCGCGCCCGGCGGCCGGGCAGTTTCGCCGCGCTAGGCCGGGTATTCGCCGGCCAGGACGTTGGGGAGGGCTGAAATCACCCCCCGAAGGGTGAGGCACGCCCGGCTCGGACGGCACAGGATCCTCGCAGAACGGCCGGGCGGCAGGGTGCAGCCCCGGCCAGCCTGCCAATAGGAGGCATGATGACATCCGCAACTATCAGGTCCAGCAGCGCAGGGCGCCGCATCGAGGGCCACGGCCTGCTGATCTTCGCGTCCGTGCTGCTCATGGTGCTCGGCTTGTTCAACCTGCTGGACGGCATTGCCGCGGTAGCTAGTTCGCATGTGTTCATCGGAAACGCGCACTACGTGGTCGGTGACCTGCGCATCTGGGGCTGGGTCGCGCTCATCTTCGGCGTGCTGCAGGTGCTGGCCGGGGTCGGGGTGCTGACCGGCAACCAGTTCGCCCGCTGGTTCGGCGTGGCGGTGGTCGGGCTGAACGCGTTCGGCCAGTTCTTCTTCATCCCGGCCTACCCGTTCTGGTCGCTGACCATCATCGCGGTGGACATGGTCGCGCTGTATGCGCTGTGCGTGTACGGCAGCCGGTCGAACGTGACCGCCGAGTAGCTACCATCGGTACAGCGCTTGGTTGGAGGCCATGAACCAGGTCCCGGCGGCAGCGACCGAAGACGCCCAGACATCGCCGGCGCCCAGTAAGTCCCGGAAGCTGCTTTATGTCACGCTTCCGGGCTGCTGGGGCGGGCTCATTTTGGCGTGTCTGTCCTTCACCCCGTCGCTGTTGCCGCGGGGCGGCCTGATTCAGGGCATCATCTGCGGCATTAACGCGGCCATCGGTTACGGGCTCGGGGTGCTCGCCGCGTCCATCTGGCGTGCTTTCG
This sequence comes from Streptosporangiaceae bacterium, assembly GCA_036567525.1. GTDB lineage: Bacteria > Actinomycetota > Actinomycetes > Streptosporangiales > Streptosporangiaceae > RYN-230. The sequence continues at coordinate 6,469 of DATCUG010000143.1, forward strand.
CCGACCGGGAACCGCGGCGGCCGCGGCGCTGGGCCTGGACGGGTTTCTTCATTGCCGGGCCGGTCCTGTTCCTGGCCGCCTTCGGGCTCGGGCAGTACTGGCAGTACGAGATCCGCCAGCTCATGGGGGTGACGGATTACAACATTCCACTCGTGGTGGCGGTGCCGTTCGTCGCGGCGCTGGTGTTCTGCCTGTTCCTGCTGATCGGGCGCGGCCTGCGCGGTCTGTACCGGTGGCTGGCCAAGCTGCTCACCCGCTGGATCGGCCCGCGCGCGGCCCGCGGTATCGGCTGGGTCGTGGTGGTCGGCCTCACCTATCTGGTGGTCAGCGGCCTGCTGCTGCAGGGCTTCGTCAACCTGATGAACAACGCCTATTCGCTGCGCGACACGAGAACCGCGGAAGGAATCCACCAGCCAGCGACCAGCCTGCGTTCCGGCGGCCCTGGGTCGGACATTCCGTGGAATTCGCTGGGCTGGCAGGGCCGCAACTTCGTCGGCAAGGGCCCGTCGGTGACCGATCTGGAGAAGTTCAGCGGCCATCCGGCTATGGCGCCGATCCGCATTTACGCCGGGCTGGCCTCGGCCAAGGGGGCGGAGGCGGAAGCCACGCTGGCCGTCCGGGACCTGCAGCGGGCAGGCGGGTTCCAGCGCAAGAACCTGGTGGTGGTCACCACGACTGGCAGTGGCTGGGTGGACCCGGCGCTGGTGGACTCGTTCGAGTACCTGACCAACGGCGACTGCGCCACGGTGGCCATCCAGTACTCCTACCTGCCGTCCTGGGTTTCCTACCTGGTCGACCAGTCGAAGGCGCTGGCCGCAGGCCGGGCGTTGTTCGACGCGGTCTATGGCGCGTGGGTCAAGCTCCCGGCGGATCACCGCCCGAAGCTGTATGTCGCCGGGGAAAGCCTGGGCTCGTTCGGCGGCGAGGCCGCGTTCACCGGCCAAAACGATCTGGCCAACCGCACCAGCGGCGCGCTGTTCGTAGGGCCGCCCAATTTCAACACGCTGTTCCGTGAGTTCAGTGACAACCGGGACCCGGGCAGCCCCGAGGTCCAGCCCGTCTACCAGAACGGCCGGATCGTTCGCTTCGCCAACAAGCCAGCCAAGGACATCCCGCCGGCCGGCCAGCCGTGGCCGGGCACCCGGGTCCTGTACCTGATGCATCCATCCGACCCGATCGTCTGGTGGAGTCCGCATCTGATCTTCAGCCAGCCGGACTGGATCAGCGAGCCGCCCGGGCAGGACGTTCTCAGGGAGATGTTCTGGGTGCCGTTCGTCACGTTCTGGGAGGTCACGGCCGACCTGCCGTTCGCCACCGGGGTGCCGGCCGGGCACGGCCACAAGTACACGTCCGAGTACGTCGACGGGTGGAACGCGGTCATGCGGACCGCTCTGAGCGGCCCGGAGCTGGCCAGCCTGCGGAAGATCATCGCAGCTGACGGCTAGCTGGTCCAGGCAAAGATGGCCGTGGCGGCCAGCACGCCCAGTGCGTTCGTCGCCCAATGCAACCCGGCAGGCGCGAGCAGGCTGCCGCTGCGCCGCCGCAGTTCGCAGAACACCACCCCGGCCAGCGCGGTGAACAGCACCGTGCCCAGCACCGACACGGCCTGGCCGGACGATCCGCGGCCCACCGCGGTACCGATGGCCTGGTCGTCCGCGGCCATGCCGAGCGACGGGAGCACGTGCCACAGCCCGAACAGTGCGGACGAGACGACGGTAGCCAGCACCGTGCCGTGCCGCCGCCGGAGCAGACCCCACAGCACGCCACGGAACGCGACTTCCTCGAACAGCACCGTGCCCAGCGGGATCAGCACGAACGCAGTCAGCGCGGCGTGTCCCCAGCCGAAGTCATAGCGGGTGTTGCGGAACGCACTCCGGGTCAGCGGCAGCGCCGCGCCCACCGCGAATACCACCGCGACGATGCCGATCGCGGCCAGCGCCCAGCGTCCCCCGCGCGGCCAGGTGCCCCGGCCCACGCCCAGCTCGGCCCAGCTCAGCCCGGCCCACCGGGCCAGCGCCAGCAGCCCGGCCGCCCCGGCCGGGCCGAGCACCAGCGCGGCGTGCGCGACCCGGACATCGACGACATTGACGACCGCCAGGACGGCGATGACGATCACCAGGGCCCAATCCAGTCGCTGCTGGGGTACCCACCTCGCCATACATCTCGGCCTACCACCCTGGCTACCCGGGCACACGCGGCCGGTGTCAGTGGGTGAGGATGGTGCTGGCCAGCCGTGGGCCCGCGCACTGGTGCTGAGCGCGTAGGCCTCGTCGGACAGCGCGAACGTGCTGTAGGTCAGAGCGCGGTGAGGAGGCCGACCAGCAGGAACTCGAATGACCCGGCGTAGATGACGCTGGCGAACAGGCTGGCACACCACCAGGGCAGGCCGGAGTGAGTGGACTACTTCATCCGGATCGCGGTTGCCGATTACGCCGCCTACGAGGCGTTCCTGATCGGCAAGCTGATCGGCCTGCCCGGCGTGCTCCGGGTCGAGTCCTACCTGACGATGAAGAAGATCAAGACCGCCGCGTTTTAGTGCCGCCCGGGCGGGCTGCCGGTGGGACGCTAGTTCGCGCGCACCGGATCGATGAGCTGTCCTGGCTCCATCCCGGCCGCGGCTTCCGGCCGGTCCCTGGCTCCCGCAGGCAGCACCGGCACCTGGACCGGGGCCAGCATCGCCGGGGCCAGGATGGCGGTGACCTGCCGGGCACTGTCGCGCACCCGGGCGGCTTCAGTCATCTCCTTGGCCCCGGACAGGTTCTGCGCCTTGGTGTGGGTGGCGTCGAGCGCCCGGGCGAACGCGGCCGCGACTATCTCGGTCTGGCGTTGCTCGATCTCCGTGCGCTTGGTCTCCTGCCGGTCCCGGTACATGCACGTGATCGCGCTCAACGCCGCCGTGCCCAGGCCGGCCGCGACCGCCGTGACCAGCCACGGCCCGGCCCCCGGCTGGGTGCCGATCGTCCAGCCGAGGGCCCGCATGGCGGGCATCGCGGTGGCCACGGTCCCGCCCGCGAACACCGGGAGCAGATACCGCCAGGACCGCATGACCCGCTTCGCGAGCCGGTCCCGTGGCTGCGGCAGCTGATCGGGGCGGACCCGGGCCTCAATCTCCGGGCCAGGCTGCTGGGGGATCGATGACAAGCCCGGTCCCGGGCCGGCCCTCGCGTGCCGGGCGACTTTGTCCCGGTTCCCGGGCGGCCGGGTCTGCTGCGGGGTGTTCATTCGGTTAACCGGATCGTGCTGACGGCCAGGCTCAGCGTGTCCGGACCGCCATGGCCACCCGTACCCGGGGGACTGCTGCTGCCGCCAGGCCGGTCGATGGCGAACAGCTTGAGTTCGGCGCCACTGAGCCGGTGACCGCGGGCCCAGTCGGTCAGGGCTTGCACCATGTCGGCGAGATGATCGGAACAAGCCTCCGCGCTCTTGTGCACTGGCCCGGTGCTGTCAGCGGCATCCAGGTAGGCCTGGAAGCGGGGCGGCCGGCAGCAGGCACCGTTGGCGCAGCAGGGGTGCACCTGCATCGGGTGCGGGTGCGGCGGGCAGGTCATGTACGGGTCCTTTTCAGGAGTGTGGCTGGGAAATGTTGGTGGCGACCGGTGCCTGCGGACGGAGGCATCCAGTGCACGGCCGGATCGTCGGACAGCCGTGCGGGTCGCGACGGAATGCTGATCTGTGGCGGTGTTCCCGCCGGTCACGTCCCTAGCCGTGGGGCCGGCCCGGCGGGCCCTGGCCCATCCCAACCGGAGCGGTGCGCGGTGCCGGCGTCACTCGCCCCTGAGATCTGAGGCCCAGAGGGCTCTTCACGACCCGGATGCTTTCCACTACCTTGTCCATTGGCTGAGTCCTGTTCAGGGAACCGGCTGTGGTTGGGCGACGGCCTCTGGTGCTACAGGGGCCGTCGCCATATTCATGAATGACGGCATAGGCCCGGCGCGATTGGCCGGTCCGCACGGGCCATGTGTTCGAACTGGCGAGTAACGTTTTTGACATCTGGGCCCGCCTCCGAGTTCTCAAACCCCCGTCGAGTCTGCCTGCCCGGCTCGGCTAGGGCCCTTATGTCGGCGATCAGCGTATCGCGCACAGGGAGCGGTTGCGCGATTCTGGCTGAAGTTTCTGGTTAGTACATATCGGATGTCTTGTGCAATCGACCGCATCTCGCACGCGTATCTGCACGTGCATGATCGCGTGCAAATGCTTCCAGCAAGTGCACGGGCGTTCTGACTCCAGTCGGCCAGGTGCTCTACGCGGTTCCTTGCCTATCACCCTGACCAGGCTGTTCGCCGTTATGAAATACCGGTTCAGTGGAACGACTTTCTAGATCACTTAGCAAATTGCCCGGCAAATTGGTTGATCACTTCGCTGACGGTAGCGAGACTCGAGACCACTACTGTTGCGTAAGACGGGTATATACGACATAGGACGGATGTCTCTTTGCCCGCCCGAGTCTGCAATCGAATGCTCCAGCGTGTTGACTGTACGTACACGTAACATCCCCGGCGTGCGGTTGATAGACGACATTGTCGTTGGGATACCTAGCAAGGCCGACCGGCCGGCCCGTTCGGCGCTCGGGCACGGCGCCCCAGAGAGCAGTGCCTGGGCGGGTGCCTTGGAACCGCGTCTGGGGCAGTGCCCGGGAGCGGCGCCCGGAAGCGGTGCCCGCGAGCAGTGGCCGGGGAGCGGTGGCGTGGGAACGGGGCTGGCGCACGGGAGTGTTGGCCGGGAGCGGTGCGCGGAGTGGTGCCCCGGGGAACGGCGCTGCGGAAACGGCCGCAACGCCTGCCCGCCGATCATGAGCCCGCCACTCTTCACCCCGGAGCACTCACGTATGCCCGATTTGTAGCGAATCATTGCGCGCACCTGGGGTGATAAGACGTGGGCGACCCTCACTCTTCACGGGTCCAGTGCGGCCCGTTCCGGGCAAAACGGACAGCTTGCCGCAACACCCACGTGAAGAGTGAGCAACGCGCTGGCCGGCCGGTGCCGTGTCTGGTGCGATTAGTGCGGGCTCGCCGGGCAGTGTCGCCCGCCAATCGGTCCCGCGGCCGTAGCCGGCAATGGCGCGCGCCAGATCTAGGGCGGCCGCATGGCATCACCGGGGCCGGCTACGGCACGGCACGCTGATCGAGTGGTGGTCGGGGCATCGGCGACTGAACCAGCAATGGCGCCTGCCGCAGCCCGCAGTGCGTCGGCCCAAGTGGCCAGCAGTGCCGGGCCGCGGCCACCGCGGGCCAGGCCGACCTGCGGGCCAGACTGTCGTACCGCGCACCGATAATCATCCCAGCGGCGCGTCCTACTACGAAGTTCCTTCGTATCGAGTATTGCCTTTCGGGCTGGCGGATGGCGCGGTAAGAGGAAATCGCAGAAGCGATTTGGCGGGCTAGGTTTTGCCGCGATAATGTTTCCCATTATCGCCACATTAGCTATTCCCTAATGCGGCGACAATTTAATGCTTCAAGAATTAAATTGTTTTTCCCTCGATATGAAAGGAACACGTCCTCATGGCTGCGGAGTCCACCGCCGGTCCCACCGTGCCCCGCCGGCAGCTCGGACGGCACCTGCGCGCGCTGCGCAACCAGGCCAAGCTCACCACCAAGCTGGCTGCTCAGGCACTGGAATGGTCCGAGCCCAAGCTGTGGCGGATCGAGACCGGCCAGACCGCGCTGCGCAGCCTGGATGTGGAAGCGATGTGCCGGGTGTACGGGGCCAGCGCCGAGGTCACTCAGGGGCTGATGGTGCTGGCCCGGGAGACCAGGGCAGTTGGCTGGTGGCACCCTCGTGACGACGTCATCCCGGACTGGCTGGATCTGTATCTCGGGCTGGAGGAAGCCGCCTCGCGGCTGGGGCGGTACGACCCCGAACTGGTTCCCGGCCTGCTGCAGACCGCCGCCTACGCCCGCGCGGTGATCAGGGCCGAGCGCCCCGACCTCGGCGACGAGGCGCTGACCCGGCGGGTGCAAGCCCGGCTCGCCCGGCAGGCCCTGCTCGTCCGGGTGACCGCCCCGCTCACCGCCGAGTTGCTGCTGGGCGAGGCCGTGCTGCGCCGCCCCGTCGGCAGCACGCAGGTCATGGCCGAGCAACTGGATCAGCTGGCCGACGCTGCGATGCTGCCCACCGTCAGCATCCGGGTCGTGCCGTTGCGCGCCCGGCTGCACCGCGGCGTGCTGTCGGGCCCGTTCGTGATCCTGCGCTTCCCGGTCAACGGCGACGGGCAGGAAACCGAGCCGCCGGTCGTCTACGTGCCCGGCTTCACCGGCGCGCTGTACCTGGAACGGCCCGGTGAGATCCGCCGCTACCAGGAGGTCTACGCGGACATCGCCGCGGCCGCCCTGGACGAGCACGCCTCACGCACGCTGATCCGGCAGGCGGCCCGTGAGTACGCACGCTGAGACTCGCTGACCCGGCGTGCGGACAGGAGATCCACGAGATCTCCATCACGGTTCCATGACCCCCCGGCACGCTCGTGAAGAGAGAGATGCAAGGGGGTCATCATGCTTTCTGCCAGCGCGGTCTTCGACGAGATCTTCCGTAACGACGAGGCGTTTCAGCTGTTCTGCTCGATCGCGGCCAGCGGCGAGGCGCAAGGCGGGTGGGAAAACGGCCGGATCGCGGCACTGGTCCCGGAGTCGCATCAGGACCTGGCACCGAAGATCACCCGGCACGGCGCCGACGAGGACAAGCACGGGCGCATCTTCACCGCGCTGCTGCGCAAACGCGGTCTTGAACCGGTGCCGGTACCCGCCGACATCAACTACACGATGCTGCTCGAAGACCGCGGGATCGGCCTGGCCCACGCCAGGCTGGGCCAGAACCAGCGGCTGGCCGAGCGCGACATCATCACCTACCTGGCGCACAGCCGGGTCACCGAGCAGCGCGCCGCGGAGCAGATGCGCCTGCTGCGCCGGTGCACCCAGCACCACCCGGACCTGGCCCGCGCGGTCAAGATGATCTCTAACGACGAGGACAATCACCTCGCGTACTGCCACGAGGAGCTGATCCGGCTGGCCGCCGTCGGCCACGCGGACGGCATCCGGCGCACGCTCCGCCGCACCGCGCTGGCCGAGATCGCCATCTACCGCGACGTCAGCACGGCCATGATGGCGCACCTGGGCCGCATCCTGGGCTGGTCCAGGCCGAAGTCAGCGGCTATCGCGGCGGGCATCCAGGTGGTGTATGGCTACGAACGGCTCGGCGGCTGGCGTCGCATGGTGTCGCTCCGCACGCCGGCCCGGCGCAACGCCCTCGGCGGTCCGCTGCCCGCCGCCTACCGGGCCACCTAGTGCGGGCGGCGGTTAACCGTGCGGCTGGCTCGAACTCAGCCCAGCACCGCCTCCAGCGCGGCCTGGTCGGGACCGGCAAACACATCGGCCTGGGGCGCGTCGAGCATGGTGCGGAACAGGCCAGGCACGTTGTCCTAACTTCCCGGCCCCCCAGCCGACTGGTGGTACTGGTGCAGCACGGCATGGCCCCGGCCGCGCCCGATCATGAACCGGTTGACCGGCGTGGTGAGCACGAACGCCACCGCCAGCGATCCGGCCAGGCTGGCCCAGAACAGGATGCTGTCCAGCCCGGCGGCGATGGCCCCGGGGACGGCGAGCATGACCGCGTTGTCCAGCAGTTCCATGACCGCGATCGAGACGGTGTCGGCCGCCAGGGCCACCAGGAACGCGGCCCGCAGGCCAACCCCGGCCCGCAGCACGCCGCGCATGGTCAGGCCGTAGCCGAAGAGGAAGGCCAGCCCGATCGAGAGGATCACCGTCGGGGTGCTGGGCAGGCCGGCCGAGGTGCCGATGACCATGCCGAGCACCTCGCCGATCGCACAACCGATCAGGCAATGCAGGGTGGCCTGGGCCGCCGCTGGCCAGGGCACCGGTGCCCTGGCCGCTGCCTCTTGAACACCCGGGCGCACCGCCCGCTCGCGGACGTCGCTGGCCATACCCACCTCCCTGCTGCTTCCTGATCAGTACCGCCCGGAGAAGGACATGGCATGTGCCAGAAGTGCAGGTCAGGTGGAGAAAGCGTCAGCGGCTCGCGCGGCCTGCCGGGCGGCGCACCGCGGCCCGGAACGCGGCCAGCGCGCGGTCGATGTCACTGCGGCTGGTCTGCCAGTTGGACACGGACAGGCGGATCGCGCGCCGGCCGCCGACGGTCGTCCCGCTGAGCCACGCCTCGCCGCTGTCGTTGACTTGGCCCAGGATCTGGTCGGTGGCCTGGTCACTGCCGAACCGGAACAGCACCTGGTTGAGCACCACCTCGTTCAGCACCTCGCAGCCGGGCAGCCCGGTGATGCCTGCGGCGAACGCCCGGGCGTGCGCGCAGCACCGGTCCACCAGGTCCGCGACGCCGCGCCGGCCCAGGGAGCGGAGCGCCGCGTAGACGGCGAAGCCGCGGGCCCGGCGGCTGAACTCCGGGGTCCAGTCGGCGGCGTCCCTGGGCTGCCCGGGGCCGCCCTGGATCAGATAGCCGGCCGTGGCGCTCATCGCGGCCTGGTGCGCGGCCGGGTGGGCGCAGACCGCCACCCCGCAGTCGTACGGGACATTGAGCCACTTGTGTGTGTCGAACGCCCACGAGTCGGCCCGCTCCGCACCGGCCACCAGGTGGCGCAGCGACGGGCTGGCCGCGGCCCACAGCCCGAACGCCCCGTCGATGTGCAGCCACGCCCCAGCCGCGGCGGTGGCGTCGGCGATCGCGGCCAGGTCGTCGACGGCCCCGGTGTTGACCTCACCGGCCTGCGCGCAGACGATCACCGGGGTGCCGCGGGCGGCGGCGAGTTCCGCGCGGAGCCGCGCGGTATCCATCCGGGCGCAGCCGTCGGCCGGGATGACGGTCAGCGCGGCCCGGCCCAGGCCCAGGAACCGCAGCGCCCGGTCGATGCTCACATGGCGGTGCTGGCCGGCCAGCACCCGGACCGGAGGCGCCCCGGCCAGGCCGTTGTCCTCCACATCCCAGCCAGCCGCACGCAGCACATGCTGGCGGGCCGCGGCCAGGCAGGTGAGATGGGCCAGCTGGCATCCGGTGGTGAATGCGAACGACGCACTCTCCGGGAGCCCGAGCAGCTCCCGCAGCCAGCCACCGGCCACCTCCTCGGCCACCGCCGCAGCCGGCCCGCACGCGTAGAAACCTGGGCACTGGTCCCACGCGGTGGCCAGCCAGTCGGCCGCGACCGCGGCGGGCAGCCCACCGCCGATGACGAACCCGAAGTAGCGGCCGGACGGGATCGCGACCAGCCCCGGTTCCGCGGCCCGGGCCAGGTCCTTGACCACCGCGAGCGACTCGGTGGGGCTGTCCGGCAGCGGGCCGCCCAGCCGGGACCGCAGCTCGGCCACGGTGGCCCGGGCCTGGACCGGACGGGTGTCCAGGGAGGCCAACCAGCCGGCGGCCAGCTCGGCGGTGCGGCGCAGCAGGTCGGCATCGGGCTGGCTCATGGGCATCCCCCAGGGCGGTGTACGGGCGCTGGACGAGGACGACCATAG
>DATCUG010000144.1:0-2620 GCA_036567525.1 Streptosporangiaceae bacterium
CCCTCGCTCCTCAGTCCAGGTCGGCGGCGCGCCCCCTTCGGCGCGGGCGGCGCGCCCCCTTCGGCGCGGGGCAGAATTCCCACATGGCAACTGCCGCCGCGCCTGAGCGCTGCGTCTTCTGCGAGATTCTGGCCGGCCAGCTCCCGGCCAGCTTCGTGTACACCGGCGAGGACGTGGTCGCGTTCCTGGACATCCGGCCGCTCACCCGGGGCCATCTGCTGGTCATCCCGCGCCAGCACGCCGACCGGCTGGAGGCCCTGGACCCGGAACTCGGGGCCCGGGTGTTCACCGTGGCGCAGCACCTGGCCGTGCTGTTGCGCCGGTCCGGGTTCTGCGCCGGGACCAACCTGTTCCTGGCCGACGGCGTACTGGCTGGCCAGGAGGTCTTCCACGTGCACCTGCACGTCATCCCGCGGACCCAGCGGGACGGTTTCGGCCTCCGGGCCAAGCGGCGCAGCCAGCCCGGCCGGGCCGAACTCGACGCCACCGCCGGGCTGATCCGCGCGGCAACCGGTTCCAGCCCGCACTGATCACCAGCCGAGCCGCCGCAGGCCGCTGTCCGCTGCCCAGGTAATCTGGAGGCAATGCTGCCGATCAGAGGGGTTGCAGGCCGCGTGGACAACTCGGGCCCGCCGACTGATCAGGATCCGGACATCAGCCCGGCACCCAACGGGGCCGGTTCGCCGCAGCCCGCCCGGCACAGCTTCGTCGTCGCCGCCAGCCGGCTCCCGGTCGACCGCACCGAGGGGCCGGACGGGAAACCGGAGTGGCGGGCCAGTCCCGGCGGCCTGGTCACCGCGCTCGAACCGGTCATGCGCGCGGCCGACGGCGCCTGGATCGGCTGGCCCGGCGCCCCCGGCGACCCACCCGAGCCGTTCGACACCAACGGCATGCACCTGGTCAGCATCGGCCTGTCCAACGCCGAGGTCCGGGACTACTACGAGGGCTTCTGCAACGCCACGCTGTGGCCGCTGTACCACGACGTCATCGTGCCGCCCGAATTCCATCGCGAGTGGTGGGACGCTTACGTGCGGGTGAACCGCCGGTACGCGGACGCGGTGGCCGCGCAGGCCGCCGAGGGCGCCACCGTCTGGGTGCACGACTACCAGCTCCAGCTGGTCCCCGGGATGGTCCGGGCGCTGCGCAGCGACGTGCGGATCGGCCATTTCACGCACATCCCGTTCCCGGGCTACGAGATCTTCGCCCAGCTGCCCTGGCGCAAGCAGATCGTGCAGGGCCTGCTCGGCGCGGACCTGCTCGGCTTCCAGCGGCAGGGCGATGCCACCAACTTCCTCCGGGCCTGCCGCCGCAGTGCCGGGCTGACCACGCATGGGTCCTACGTCTGGGTGCCGGACGCTGAGGTAGCCGACGACGCCAGCCGGCGGCAGCGCCGCACCGCCCGGCGGAGCTCCGGCGGCCGCAGCGTGCGCGCGGCCGCGTTCCCCATCTCGATCGACGCCCGGGGCTTCGGCGAGATCGCTCAGCGCCCCGAGGTCCAGGCCCGGGCCCAGGAGATCCGCGAGGTGCTGGGCAAACCGGAGATCGTGCTGCTCGGCGTGGACCGGCTGGATTACACCAAGGGCATCCTGCACCGGCTGCAGGCCTACGGCGAGGTGCTGAACGAGGGCCACCTCGGGCCACCCGAGGCGGTGCTGGTCCAGGTGGCCAGCCCGAGCCGGGAACGGGTCGAGCACTACAAGCGGCTGCGCGACGAGGTCGAGGGCACCGTCGGCCGGATCAACGGTGAGTTCGCCGAGGTCGGCAACCCGCCCGTGCACTACCTGCACCAGTCGTATCCGCGGGAGGAGATGGCCGCGCTGTACCTGGCGGCCGACGTGATGCTGGTGACCCCGCTGCGCGACGGGATGAACCTGGTGGCCAAGGAGTACGTCGCCTGCCGCTACGACGAGACCGGCGCGCTGGTGCTCAGCGAGTTCACCGGCGCAGCGGACGAGCTGACCGGGGCGTTCATCGTGAACCCGCACGACATCGACGGGCTCAAGGACGCGATCGTGCGGGCCGCGAACATCTCCCCGGCCGAGGCCCGGCGCCGGATGCGCTCGATGCGCCGCCGGCTGTTCGAGAACGACGTGGCGCACTGGGCCGACACGTATCTGCGGGCCCTGGGCCAGGTCCCGCCGCATACCCTGGCGGCGCCCGGGCCCGGGGACCACGCGCACGACGCGCCGCCCGCCAACCAAGCGTCCTGACCTAACGCCCCCGAGTCACGCGGCCGCCGGGGCCAGCCCGGTACGTCCGGTCGCACACATGACGCGGCTGGCCCGGTTACGCTGAGTCTGGGGCACTTAACGCAATCTGGCGGAAAGACGGCCTGGGGACACCGAATGACAGGCACGGCGTGGCAGCGGTTGTCCGGCCTGGACGCGTACCGGGTAACTCAGATCCCGCGTTATCCCGACGGCGGCCCCGGCCCGGACCCGGCCGCCCGGGATACCCGGCGCGCCCAGCGCAGCGCGGTGCTGACCGCCGCCTATCACGCCGCGATCAGCGCCGCGGGCACGGCCGCCCCAGTCGCACTCGGCTGGGTACGCACCGCACCGGGCAGCCCGGTGCATGTCCTGGTCGCGGGCGCGGCCCTGGGTAGCAGCGCCTTCGAGCC
>DATCUG010000145.1:0-4909 GCA_036567525.1 Streptosporangiaceae bacterium
CCGGCCTCGCCGCCGCCCCACGGCGGCCCGGGCGTGCCCGCCGGGCCCTGGCCGGCCGAGCCTGCCGACCCGGGCCCGGGCCTGCCGCCCCAGCCCTGAGCTGGTGCGCCGCCCCAGCCCTGTCCGGGTGGCTGCTGCGACATTCCGTTCCCCCAAACCGGGAAGATTCCCAAGTCGGCGCGCGCCTGAAGACGCGCTTACCTATAAGGACGTGGTAACCGGTTCAGAAGATTACTGACTAATAGCAACAGAACGGTAACTTGAGCCGACAGTGACCTAGCTGGTGACATTAGGGACATTGCGTAGGCAGCGGAAAGCAAACTGCCACCGGCAGCAACCGGTCACTGGGCTCAGCGTCCATGCGGCCGGGGTCACGGTGAACGGGTACTTCTCGGCGAACGCGGCGATCGCGTTCTGCCTGATCGCGGCGCACAGCTCGTAGCGAAGTCGCTATCCATGGGCAGTTTGCCTATTCAGGTCATTAATTCCCAGGCGAAAGACATGACCGAAACTGTCCGCTGCGTCCGGCAGCATGACATCCACCTTGCCCAGGGCGTAGACGACCCGATAACGATCGTTACTAAGGACGGCGGCCGGACCCACGAAAACTCCGTCATCGAGCCGTGCGGGCTCGTAGATGAGTGCGTAGTTCTGCACTTTGGACGCGCACGAGGACCAGCGTGACGTCGTCTTCGCCGTGCGGGCCGAGCGCCTGGGTGACTGTCTCGCAGCAGTCGTCCAGCGTCTCATCCGGCTGGGCCAGCGCGGTGCTGAGCGCGTCACGCAGCGCGGTGATGCCGTCCTCCAGCGAGCGGGCGCGGGTTTCCACCAGGCCGTCGGTGTACAGCGCGAGGACCGCTCCCGGCGGGAGTGTGACCTGGTTGGTCTCCACCGAGCCAGCGCCGAGGCCGAGCGGCAGCCCGGCCGGCAGGTCGAGCAGCCGGGCCGGGCTGTCCGGCCCGGCCACGGCGGGCGGCGGGTGGCCGGCCGCGGCGATCACGCACTCGCCGCGGGCCGTGTCCACGACCGCGGCGACACAGGTGGCGAACGGGGCGCCGGGCAGGCTGGCCGCCATCCGGTCCAGCTTGCTCAGCACCTCGCCGGGCGGCAGGTCCAGCTCGGCCAGGGTGTGCGCGGCCGTGCGCAACTGCACCATGACCGCGGCCGCTTCCGGCCCGTGCCCCATCGCGTCGCCGACGATCAGCGCGGCCCGGCCGCCGGGCAGCGCCACGGTGTCGTGCCAGTCGCCGCCCACCACGGATGGGCCCACCGGCAGGAACCGGTGCGCCACCTCCAGGCCCGCCGGGACTTTGGACTCGGCCGGCAGCATGCCTTGCTGCAGCGCGACCGCGGACCGCCGCTCCCGGTCATACAGCCGGGCGTTGTCGATCGACACACCGGCCCGCGACGCCAGCTCGTCGGCCGCGGCGATGTCCGCGGGCCCGAAGCTCGGGCTGCTCGGCGCCCGGCAGAACGTCATGCACCCGAGCACCACGCCGCGCGCGGTCAGCGGCACGGCCAGGAACGACGCGTAGCGGGCGGTGAACTCCAGGCCGCCGGGACGGCGGGCCAGCCGTTCGGTGGTCTCGGGATCGAGCTCGTCGAACACGACCGGGCTGTTGCTGTCCATGGCCCGGTAGCTGGGCGAGGCCGCGCTCAGCACCAGCACTTCATTCGGCGGCAGCAGGCGGTCGGTGTCCGCCGGCGGCTGGCCGACCACCCGGGCCACGATGCGCCGCACCACGGCGGTCGGGCCGGCCTGGTGCCGGCCCGTCTCGTCGGCGGCGAGCAGGCGTTCGGCGACGAACACGGCGGCCGCGTCGGCGAACGCGGGCACCGAGACGCTGACCACCTCCCCGGCCGTGCGGGGCAGATCCAGGGTGGTGCCGATCAGGTCTCTCGCGTGCCGCAGCCAGTCCGAGCCGACGACCAGGGTGGCATGCTGCGCGATGACCAGCACCCCGGAACCGGGCCCGGCCAGTGGCTCACACCGGATGGCGACCGGCCCGCTGCCGCCCGCGAACGCCATGGCCAGCGTCGCGGTCCAGACCCGGCCCGCGCGGACCTCGGCCAGCGCCTCACCGGCCAGCTCCCGCTGGCCTGGGCCGGTCAGCAGCACGTCCCGCAGGTCCCGCCCGATCACCGCGGCCGCCCGATGGCCGAACAGCCGCTCGGCGGTCATCGGCCAGGAGTCCACCCGCCCGTCCGGGTCCATGGTGAACGCAGCCAGGCCAGCCAGGTCCGGCGCCCGCCGCCGCGGCAGCACTGGCCGGTCATCGCCGGCCACCCATGACTCCACCAGCACCTGCACCATTCCTGCCGACAGGCCCCGTCGGCCGCGGTGGCCCACTTCGGCAATGGCCACACCCATTCCAGCCCACGTGCTGTGGGCCGGCCCACCCATTGCCCAAGCGTGCGCTATCGTGCAAGCGGAAATGTACCGCACCACCAAGGGCAAATAGGGCCCGTCGCACGATCATGGCAGCGGAATCGTGGCCGGGTAACACCGGCCGGCCTGAGGAGAACAACTGATCATGGCTGCCCAGCCGGATTGGGTCCCGCCGGGCGTGGACACCAAACGGGCGAACATCGCCCGTGTCTACGACTACCTGCTCGGCGGCACGCACAACTTCCTGGCCGACCAGGACCTGGCCCGGGCGATAACCGCGGTCGACCCGAACATCCGGACCGGCTCCCGGGCTAACCGGGCGTTCCTGGGCCGGGCGGTGCGCTGCCTGTCCGCGGCCGGGATCCGCCAGTTCCTCGATATCGGGTCCGGCATCCCCACCCAGGGCAACGTGCACGAGGTGGCCCAGCAGGCCGCACCGGGCTCCCGGGTGGTCTACTGCGACGTCGACCCGGTGGCCATCGCGCACAGCAAAGCCCTGCTGGATGGCAACCCGGACGCCGAGATCATCGATGCCGACCTGCGCGAGCCGGAGAAGATCCTGGACCACCCGACCACCCGGCAGATGATCGACTTCAGTCAGCCGACCGGGCTGCTGCTGGCCATGGTGCTGCATTTCATCGCCGACGCGGACGACCCGTGGGCGATCGTGGCCACCCTGCGCGACCGGCTCGCACCGGGCAGCTTCCTCGTGCTGGGCCACGTGAGCAACGACAGCCGGCCAGAAAAGGCGCGGGCCGCCGAAACGGTCTATAACCGCAGCGTGGCCGGCGGCTTGCAGACCCGCTCCCGGGCCGGCATTCTGCGCTTCTTCGATGGATTCGAACTGCTGGATCCGGGCCTGGTCTACATCCCCGAGTGGCGGCCCGACTCGCCCGCCGATGTGCCGGATGACCCGAGCCAAATCTGGGCTCTGGTCGGCGTGGCGCAAAAGCGCGCGGCCGACTGACCAGCCGCGGGCCGGAATGGGCGTTTTGCCACGCCCCGCCCAGCCCGATTGCGTGCACCGGAAGTTAGCCCGGCAATGATTGACTGGCCTGCGGCAACGCTCCCGCCGGCCCCGGAGGGCATGTCATGGACGCAGCGGCACTGGCCGGGCTCAATTCGTTCGGCATATTTGATGTGGAAGCGGACCGGCTCGACCATTTCTTCGCCGGGCTGGACGCGGCGGGCTGGGCCCAGCCGAGCCGCTGCGCCGGCTGGTCGGTGCAGGACGTGCTGGCCCACCTGGCCGGCGCGGAACTGTACAACCACGCCTGCCTGAACGCGGACCTGGACGGGTTCCGCGGCATGCTGCGGGCGGCGGGCATCGCCGGCGGTTACCGCGAGTTCAACGAGTGGTGCGTGCGGCAGCGCCGCGGCCTGCCGGTGGCCGAGGTGCTGGCCGAATGGCGGGAGGCCAACCTGGAGACCCGGCAGCGGCTGACCGGCCTGGGCCGGGACGCCCCGCTGCTGACCGCGGCCGGCCCCTACCCGGCCGGCCTGCAGGCCTTCCATTGCAGTTCTGACTACGCCACCCACGCCGATGACGTGGGCGCGCCGCTGCGCCCGGACGAGGAGCCGGGGCGGACCGCGTGGCGGGTCAGCGTGGGCCGGTTCGCGCTGGCCGAGCAGAACTCACCAATCAAGATCATTAATACCGAACGCTCGCTCCTGGTGCATCTCGGCAGTGTGTGCGCGGAGTTGCCTGCGGCGGACTTCGTGGCCGCCACGGTGGGCCGGCTGCCGCCGGGCTACCCGCTGGACCCGGTCCTGGGCGAGGCGCTGTGCTGCCTGGCCTGACGGCGGTCAGCCGGCCCGGCCGCGGGCGCGCCGGCTCAGCAGATAGGCCAGGCCGCCGAGGAGCAGCAGGCCCAGGCCGCCCAGAGTGAGCCGGAGGGCCGGGCCGCCCAGGGTGGGGGACGGGGCCAGGTTGGCCGCGGCGCATACCGAGGTGGCCAGGATCAGCTTCTGGTGGTGATCCAGCAGGCGGATCCGCATGGCCTGCACGGTCAGCGTGCCGCGGCCCCCGGTGAACTGGCGGTTCAGCATGATCACGGCGACATCCGGGACGACGATCCGGGTGTTCGGCGCCGCGCTGGCCGGCAGGGTGATCGTGCGGTGCCCGGCCTGGGTGATCCGGCCCTGGTCGATCCGTGAGCGGCCAGCCGCCGCGCGGGCCCGGGTGTCGAACCGGCACGAGGAGGTGGCGAGCTGAGCCCGCAGCATGGTCTGCCCGGGCAGCGTGACGGTCAGGCCGGGGATCCGGGACGAGGCGCTGGCCGGGCCGGCCGCGTCGGTGATGAGGCCGGTGCCGAGCAGCCCGGCCGCGTCGGCGTTGGGCAGGATCACCGGCGAGCCGCCGGAGTAGGAGGCCTGGCCCACCGGCTGGGTGCTCATCCGCCCGGTCGCGTAGACCGCGTAGGACTCGTTCATCGGGGTACCGCCCGCGGGTGCCGCGGCCGCCGCGGCCGCCGGGGCCGAACTGGTCGGGCTTGTAGTCGAACTTGTCGCCGGCCAATT
>DATCUG010000146.1:0-2150 GCA_036567525.1 Streptosporangiaceae bacterium
GGGGTGTGCCACTGGCCGTGGCGGTGGCCGTGCTGGTGGCCGCGGCCGGCTGGCTCGTGCTCAGCAGCGGCGGCGGAACCCCGGCGGCGCAGCCCAGCCCACCCCAGGCCAGCCGCCCCGCGGTGCACATGGTCGACGTCAACGCGGCCGCGCTGGCCGGGCTACCGGTAAGGGTGGTCCGGCAACAGCTGGCCCGGCTCGGCCTGCGCCCGCAACTGGCCGGCCAGGTCACGTTCCGGCGGCCGCCCGGCACGGTACTGTCCGTGCAGCCCAGCGGCCCGGTCGCGGTGGGCAGCGTGATCACCGTGCTGGTGGCGCACCGGCCCGCCGGGAAGCACCACAAGCATGATGGCCGGGACGGCCAGGGCGGCAAGGGGAAGGGCGGCGACTGAGTGACCGCATACCCTGACCGGTGAGGGCTGGCCGACCAAGGAGACGAACAGGTGCCCAAGGCGAACGGGAAACAGCGAACCGGGGGTAAGGGCACCGGCGGCAGCTCAGCCGGGAAGACGCGGAGCGGGGGCAAGGCGGCCCGGACCGCCGCGGCCCGGGCCCGGGTGGCCGAGATGCGGGCCCAGGAGGCCAGGCGCAAACGGCGCCGCAACTGGCTGGCCGGCGCCGGCGCGGCCGTGCTGGTGATCCTGGTCGCGGTGGGCATCACGCTGGCCGTCACGCTGGGCGGCAGCAGTTCGGCCACGACCGCGGGCGGCACGCCCAAGCTCAAGCTGGCCGCGCTGAGCACGCTGGGCACGCTGCGGGCGGCGCCCGCCCCCGGGCCAGCCGGGCCCGAGGGGGTCCCGATCCCGGCCGCGTCCGCGCTGACCGGCACGGCCACCAAGACGACCGGGCAGAAGGTGGACGGGATCGGCTGTGACACCTCCGAGCAGACGCTGTTCCACATCCACGCCCACCTGACCATCTTCGTGAACGGCGCGGCCCGCCAGGTGCCAGCCGGCATCGGCATCCCGGGCGCGCAGGGCCAGAACACGCCGACCGGCACGTTCATCGGCAGCGGCACCTGCTTCTACTGGCTGCACACGCACGCGGCCGACGGCATCGTGCACATCGAGTCCCCGGTGCAGCGCACGTACACGCTGGGCGAGTTCTTCAACGAATGGGGCCAGCCGCTCAGCGCGAACCGGGTCGGGCCCGCCACCGGGAAGGTGACCGCGCTCTACAACGGCCATGTCTACCTGGGCAACCCGGCGGACATCCCGCTCACCCGGCACGCCCAGATCCAGCTCGAGGTCGGCTCGCCACTGGTCGCCCCGGAGAAGATCACTTTCCCGTCCGGGCTGTGACCGGGCCGGCCCAGGTCAGGCCCGGCGGATGTCAGCCAGCCAGGCCTGCACCACCGGGGTGGGCAGACCAGGGTTGATGTCCATGATGGCGGCGCTGATGCTGTCCACCACCCAGCCGGTGGCGAACGCGGCGCGCAGTTCGTCCTGGCGGACCCGGCGCGGGCCGAACGTGCCCGGCTGCCGCTCGCTGAAGCACATCAGGTAGCAGTGGCCGCCCGGCTGGAGCACTTCAGCCAGGCTGGTCACGTACCGTGCCCGGCCGTCGTCGTCGAACGTGTGGAACACGCCGCAGTCGATGATCGTGTCGAACGTCTGGCCCAGTTCGCCGAGGTGCAGCACGTCGGCCACTTCGAAGCGGGCCGCCACGCCGCGCTCGGCCGCCTTGGCCCGGGCCTGCTCGATGGCCCGCGGCGCGATGTCCACGCCGAGCGCGTCCGCGCCGTGCTGGGCGGCCAGCAGCGTCTGCTCGCCGGTCCCGCACCCGGAGTCCAGCAGCCGGCCGGTCAGCAGGCCTGCCCCGGCCAGCCGGGCGAATTCGGGCTGCGGCCGGCCGATGTCCCACGGGGCCGGTGCCTTCCCGATCACGTACACGTCATCCCAGCCTGGCGTCGCCGTCATCGGCCCATCGTGCCACGGGGCCGCTGTACCGGCCTGCCGGAGCGTCCCGGAAAAGCTGGCATGCTGGTAGCGATGAGCATGTCGAGTAGTCCCGTCCTGGTCGGCCGGTCCGGCCAGCTGTCCGCGCTGGCCACCGCGCTGGCCGGGGCAGCCGGCCACCCGGCCACGGTGCTGGTCGGCGGCGAGGCGGGAGTGGGCAAGTCCCGGCTGCTGGCCGAGTTCGCGGCCCAG
>DATCUG010000147.1:0-2305 GCA_036567525.1 Streptosporangiaceae bacterium
ACGAACCGGTGTGCGCGAGAATGGCTGGGTGAGCCTGTACCGGGATGACGGGATTGTGCTGCGCACCCAGAAGCTGGGTGAGGCGGACCGCATCGTCAGCATCCTGACCAGGCGGAACGGACGTATCCGCGCGGTGGCCAAGGGGGTGCGCCGGACCAAGTCTCGGTTCGGCGCCCGGCTCGAGCCGTTCACCCACGTGGACCTGCTGCTCTACACCGGCCGCTCGCTGGACGTGATCACCCAGGCCGAGACGGTGCGGCCGTACGGGGAACCGCTGGCCGCGGACTATCCGCGGTACACCAGCGGCACCGCCATGCTGGAGACCGCCGAGCGGTTCACCCCGGTGGAGAAGGAACCGCTCATCCGGCAGTTCCTGCTGCTGGTCGGCGGGCTGCGGGCACTCGGCGAGGGAGAACACGACCCGCGGCTGGTGCTGGACGCCTACCTGCTGCGCACGCTGGCCGTGGCCGGGTACGCGCCCGCGCTGGACGAGTGCGCGGTCTGCGGGAGTGCTGACCCGGGAGGACGACCCCCCGGACCCCCCGATCGCCGCGCCGCGGCGGTGGCAGCCGACGACGACACGGCGCAGCGGTCCGGGTCGCGTGTCTTTTCGGTGCCCGCGGGCGGGCTGACCTGCCGGTCCTGCCGGCCACCGGGCGCGGCCACCCCCGCGGTGGCGACCATCGCGCTGATGCGCGCGCTGCTCCGCGGTGACTGGGCGCAGGCCGACGCCAGCCAGCCCCGGCACCAGGTAGAGTGCAGCGGCCTGGTCGCGGCGTACGTGCAGTGGCACCTGGAACACACGATCCGTTCGCTACGTCACGTGGAGCATGTGTGAGCAAGCCGGTCCGTCCTCCCTACCCGCACCCGGACGGCCTGCGGCCGCCGGCCATCCCGGCCGACCTGGTGCCCCGGCACGTCGCGCTGGTGATGGACGGCAACGGCCGGTGGGCCAAGCAGCGCGGGCTGCCCCGGACCGAGGGCCACAAGATGGGCGAGTCCGCGCTGTTCGACGTGATCATGGGCGCGATCGAGCTCGGCATCCCGTACCTGTCGGCGTATGCCTTCTCCACCGAGAACTGGCGGCGTTCCCCGGAGGAAGTGCGCTTCCTGATGGGGTTCAACCGGGATGTCATCCGGCGCCGCCGGGACCAGCTCAACGAGGTCGGGGTCCGGGTGCGCTGGGCCGGCCGGCGGCCCCGGCTGTGGCGCAGCGTGATCAAGGAGCTGGAGGACGCCGAGCAGATGACCGAGCACAACTCGGTCCTCACCCTGCAATTCTGTGTCAATTACGGCGGCCGGGCCGAAATCGCCGATGCGGTGGCGGCTATAGCCACCGAAGTGGCGGCCGGCCGGCTGCGCCCGGACAAAATTGACGAAAAGGTCGTGGCCCGGTACCTGGATGAGCCGGACATTCCTGACGTGGACCTTTTTATCCGGTCTTCCGGCGAGCAGCGGATCTCGAATTTCCTGCTCTGGCAGTCGGCCTACGCCGAACTGGTGTTCCTGGACACGCTGTTTCCTGATTTCGACCGGCGGCACCTGTGGCAGGCGTGTGAGACGTACGCGCGCCGGGACCGCCGCTACGGCGGCGCCCAGCCGAATCTGCTGCCCGGGCTAGCCGGCTAGCGGCTCAGCGCAGGCCCTGCCAGAGGGCCAGGCCGAGCAGCACGGCCAGAGCCAGCACCCGCAGCACGCGTCCCGGCAGCCGGCTTGAGGCTGGCCCGCTCGACGGACTCACGCACGGTCACAAACTATCCCATCACCGGGGCACGCTGGGAATCCGGCCATGATTTCACCGCGTGATGGCAAAGTTACGCTATTTTCACCGGCGCGTCGCACGGCGCTGTGCATGTCCGCTTAATGCGCAGGGAACGGCATTGCCCGAGGCCCCCGCCAGCTCGCGAGCTGCGGGGCGCCATCGCATTCGGGGGGATGCAAATGCGCCGGGCTGTCACTATTGCCGTGGTCGTGGCCGTCACTTTTATGACAATCGCTGGAATTGTGCGGTCGCGGGCGGGGGCAGGGGCCATCCCGGCGCGGCTCACCGCCACGGCCGGGCTGAAGCCGGTCGCCTTCGGCGGGTACACGTTCCGGGTGCCGGCCAGCTGGCCGGTCTACCGGCTTAGCCGTGATCCCACCCAGTGTGTCCGCTACGACCGGCACGCGGTCTACCTGGGCAGGCCGGGCGCCGATCAGCAGTGCCCGGCGCACCTGGTCGGCCGGACCACGACGATCAGCGTGCAGGCCGGCCCGGCCGGAGCCGGCCCGGACGGAGCCACGTTCGGTGGGCCCCGGATCGCCC
>DATCUG010000148.1:0-8497 GCA_036567525.1 Streptosporangiaceae bacterium
CGGTTGATCACGACGGTTCAGGCTGGTCGGCGGCGGCGAACTAACCCTGCCCAAGCTGACCATCCTGTTCACCGTGCGCGACGGCCTGGTCACCTTCATGGAATCCACCGTCGCGAACTAACCAGCATCCATTCGTGATCATGGCCTCGGTGGTGCTAGAACCCAACCCAGGTCATGATCACGAACAGCGGGCCACTGCGGTGCGGGGCTGGAGGGTGCTGGGGTTGCTTGTGGGGGTGCTGGGGCTAAGGTGATCAGTTCTACGTCGTGGAAGCGCATCACGCCGAACCAGTCGCTGTTCTCGGCCCGCATCACCCGCTCGGCGTCGGCCGCGATCTCGTGGATCCACTCGATGGTCTGGGCCCGGCTCAGGTCGGCTTCCAGTTCCCGCAGCAGCCCAGCCATCTGCTGGTAGCGCTGGCAATGGCGGCGGAATTCAGACTGGGTCCTGATCCCATGCACCGCGGCGCCGACCGCGGGCACGCAGATGGACACCACGATCAGCACCAGCCCCAGCTCCGTGGCCTCCCCCGGGTGCTCGCCCAGGCCGAGCAGGTGCAGGAACGCGGCCACCGCGGTGATCGCGAACAGCACGCCGGTGGCCGCGAACAGCCGGCCGTCCCAGGCGCCCTGCCGTCGTGCGGACTTCTCGTGGTACCGGATCTGGGCCCCGATCCACCGCTCGCACAGGTAGTCACGGAGCAGCGCGACGTCCCCCGGGCCGAGCCGGACCTGCGGGCGCAGCGCGGTCACCTCCTCCAGCGCCCGGCGCAGCCACACCTCGGTCGGGTCGGACGACCAGCTCGCCCGCTCATTCCGGTCGGTCGGCGCTGGCCGGTCCCCGGCCCCGGCCAGGGCCAGGAAATACCCCGATCGCAGCCGCTCAGCCAGGAACCGGTAGGAGATCCACCGGTCCAGCAGCCGGCGGCGCCGGCTGACCAGCGGCGCCACCACCAGCAGCAGGAGAAGCAGCACCTCCAGCCCGGCGATCCACGTCTCGTGCGGCGCGAACGTGACCTGGGCCGCTACGACCACCACCGCGCCCGCCGCGGCCAGGAACATGGCCCAGCTGGTCAGGTTGAACACCCGCTCCAGCCGGCTGGCCAGCACGTCCGCCCGGACGAAGTAAGGAATGATCCACCGGCCCACGCTCTCGCACATTTTGCCGAACGCCAGTTCCTGCCCCGAGCCGTCCGCAGCCGGCTCGAGCCGCCGCCACTCGTCGCGCTCGCGCGCGGCGAACTGGCTGATCGCGGGTGTGTTGTATTCGCGGAACTCGCGGGCTGCCTCCTCGACCCGGGCCGCCCGCTCTTTGTCGTACCAGAACTTGGTTTCGGCCGAGTTGGCCGTGTTGACCCAGGCCACCGGGACGCCCTGGTCACGGGCGTAGGACACGATGCTGGCGGTGCCGCCACGGCCGCGCGACGGCTGGCCGTCCCACAACGCGACCAGCACGTCGGCCCGGTCCACCACGTGCCGCCCGGCCCGCTCGTACGCCTCCTCGCGGCTGCCGCCGGGCGGCGCGTGCCAGACCCGGGCGGCCTGGCCGAGCAGTTCGGTGAACTCGGCCCGGGACGCCTGGCCGGCGAAGTCGTCCAGGTATTCATGGACGGGCAACGGCAGCGTCGCTTCGAGCGCGGCACCCGGCCGGGTCAGCACTTCCCGGGCGACCAGCCGGTCGGCGCCCTCGGCCAGCGCCGAGACGACCAGCAGCGTGGGATCGGCTTCCGCGCCGAGGTAACGCTCGATCAGGCCCTGGATGGCCGCGCGGACGGCCAGGACCAGCGTGTCCGGGTCGGTCAGCGCACGGTGCCCGGTCACCCCGATGCGCAGCACGAACGGGAGCCGCCCCTCCCCCTCCGGCCACCAGTCTCCGGTGCGCTCGGTCTCGGCCACCCTGGTCATGCCGCACATCCCAGCTGGGCTGGGGGCGTGTCCGAGATGTACCGCCGCCAGTCCGCGGCGGTCAGGCGGTGGCCCGAGGTGGTGCAGGCCACCTTGACCCACTCCGCGGGGATCAGGCTGAGCTGGCTGAGCACGCCGTCGGGCGAGCTGCTCTTGCCTTCCGTCACAGTGACCAGTCCCCTGTTCCCCGGGGTGAACGCCATCGTGGTCTGCTGGTAGGGCGACGGTTTGCCGACCGCGAACACGCCCAGCACATGCCCGGACCGGAGGTCGGCGATGACCCCCTGCCCGTTCGCCCGCTCCTCGGCGACCAGGCCCGGGCCGCCCGCGCCCTGGCTGACCGCGAAGATGCCGTAGTCCCACGGAGTCCCGGCCTGGATGGAGCGGATCAGCTTCTTGCCGTCGGTGCCGCGCAGGTCGATGTTCCCGTTCTCGCGCTGGATGACCAGCCGGGAGCCGGCGTAACTCACCTGGTAGGCCCGGATGCCGGGGAGCTGCCAGCTGCTGCCGGTCTTGAGGTTGACCACATAGACCTGCCTGGTGACCTGGTCGATGAGGGCGGCCCGGGTGCCGCCCGGGTCGACCGCCGCCTGGTGCTGGTACAGGCCGGGGTTCGGATGCAGCGTGGACGGCCCGCTGATCAGCGCGCCACCCAGGCCGGTCCAGTCGGTGCCGATCGTGATGTTGCCCGCCGCGTCGATCAGGGCGAACTTTTTCCCGCCATCGAAGGTCGATACATACTGCGGCGGATCCGGCCCAGCCTGCCCCGCTGTTGCGCGTTCCTCGACCAGGTGATCCGTGAGGGCTGCCTGGCCATCCGGCGCGGTGATCGCGTAGAGCTTGGCCCCGTACAGGTAGAGCCGGTCCCCGCCCGGGCTCCATTGCGGCAGCCCATACTGCTGGGTAGAGCCCCCGCCGAGCTGGGATACCTTCCCGAACGTGGCCCCCAGGCCGGTGCGCGCCAGCAGATTCCCGTTGCTGTCGGTGATGACCGCTTCCTGGGCGTCCGGCCGGACGGCCAGCCGCGGCCCCGGGCAGACCTCCCCGCACTGCCAGGGCATCGGAATCCGGATCGTGTGGCCGATCCGCGAGTACTGACTGAGATTCCACACCGTGAGCAGGTCGCCCGAGGCGGAAACCAGGCGGGTGTCGCTGCCGCCCAGAAACGCCAGCGAGGTGGTGAAGATCGGCTCCGCACCCGGGTACAGCGTGGCCGGGCTGGCCGACCGGGTGGCGGAGATCCGGGACACGTGGATGCCGCCGGCGTCCTCGGACGCGATCCACCGGTCATCCCGGCTGATGGCCAGGGCCAGGGCCAGCCGGCCGCCGGTGCGCGCGTGCCCGGCCACGCCGGACCGCTGGCCGACGGCCCACACCCGGAGTGCCCGCCCGGCTGCCACGTCGCTGTAGGTGGCGGCTGTCCCCGACGGCGAGAGCGCGTACGCGTAGGCCGGGGTGTTGCCAAGGCCGAACACGTCGCGCGCGGACCTGAGCACGGTCAGGCGGGGAAGCGTGGCGCGCTGCCAAGAGCCGTCGTACCCGTCGAACGCGACCAACTCGGACTCGCTCGGCACGGCGATGTTGGTGATGGCGGGTGGGCGGAGCCGGCTGCGTGCCTCGAATCCCGTCATTCGCAGCTGCGCCCAGGACCGGGTTCGGGTGTCCAGCACCTCGAGGGAGGGGTAGGCGCCAAACGCGGCGAACCGGCCAGACGGGGACACCCCCACCGCGCTGAAGGTGGTCTCCGGCGGCGCCGACCGGGACTGGACACGCTGGCCGGGTCCCCAGGTTCTGGCGTCCGTCCCGGTAGCCGCCGCGATCGTGGTCCCGTCCGCGCTGACCGCGACCCCGTTGATGATGCCGTCCAGCCGGCCGATCTTGACCGGCTTGAAGCCCGGCACGCTCCAGGTCTGCACCCAGCCATTCGTGGTGCCCGCGACGATTGTCCGGCCGTTGGCGGAGCTGGCGATGGCCGACACCTGTCCAGGGGCGTCGATGAACCGCTGCACCTGCGGGTCGGCCTGCACCGCGGCGAACAGCGCGGCCCGGGTCTGCGGGTCGCCCGGGTCCATTTGGTAAGCCTTGACCGCGAACAACTGCGCGAGGTCAGGGTGCGAGCCGGTCAGCGTGATCGCGGTGGACGCGAGCTGGCCCGCGGTGGCCACGGTTTCCTCCCGGACGGCCCGGTCCCGCTGCCGCTGGGCGACGACCGCAGCCAGCACCGCGAAGGCCAGCAGGATGACCAGCGCGGCCAGGCCGGCCATCAGGGACCGGATGGTGCGGCGCCGCTGCCGGATGTGCTCGCCGATCAGTGAGTCCTTGGGCAGCTCGCGGATGGTGGCGGCCAGGTCGGCTACCGCGTCCTGGAACCGCGGGTCGGCTGTCCGCAGGCTGTCCGCGTGGGCCCGGGCCCAGCGCAGGTCGACCCAGCGTGGTTCCTGGCCGAACGCGTGCCCCAGTGCCTCCTTGGACAGCGCCGTGCTGGCCGCCCAGTCCAGGTCGCAGGCGCTGGCGTCCCAGACCAGGTCGCCGTCGGTGACCGCGATGAGGATGTGGCCGGCCGGCCGGTGCACCCGCCACCAGCCGATCTCCTTGGCCACCCAGGGCGACTGGGCCGACTCCGGGGAGGCCATCAGGATCAGCCAGCGCGAGCTGTCCAGCGCCTGCTCGATGGTGGCCCACAGGTCCGGGGACGCGGCCAGGCTGGTCTGATCCCGGAACACCCGCAGCGCGCGCGCCTGGTACCAGGGCTTGGCGAAACGCTGCAACCCCGCCTGCAGCCGGGCCGCGATGGCCGCGTCGAGCCGGTGGCTATACGAGATGAACGCGTCGTAGCCCCGCTCCTCGGCTGACACCACGATCCCCCCGGTGCGGTGTGCCCAGATTCCCCCGGTACGCCCTCGTGCCAGCAGGCGTCACCGAGGGCTTGCTACAGGCTACAGGCCGTCCCATTCAGCGTGAAGCCGGTGGGGGCGGCGTCACTGCTGGTCCAGGTTGATGGTCGCGGTGCCCGCCGTCAGGGCCGGGCCGGACACCGCGACCATCCCCGCGGCGGTCAGCGCAATCGCCGCGGTGCATGCGGGACGGCCCGGCGGATCACGCCGCGCATCCCGTCCCGTTCACAGCGAAGCTGGCCGGCGAGGCATCGCTGCCGGTGTAGGTGCCGGTGAAGCCGATGGTGACCGATCCGCCAGGCGCGATCGTCGCGTTGTACGGCTCGTTGGCCGCGGTTACGTTCTCCCCGGACTGGGTGTACGTGGCGGTCCACATACTGCTGATCTTCTGGTCACCGGGGAACGTCCAGGTCAGCGTCCACGGGCTGATCGCGCTGCTGCCCGTGTTGGTCAGCACGATCTGCGCCTGGAAGCCACCCGCCCAGGTGTTGGTCAGCGAGTACGCCGCCGAGCAGCCCACCGGCGCCGCGCTTGTGCTCCCGGTCGGCGATGGCGTGCCGTTCGCCGCCCCGGGCAGCGGGAACTGGATCGAGGCCAGCAGCGACTGCTTCAGCGCGCTCACTGGGGTCGGGTCGTAGCTGCCGTCCAGCAGGTCGTAGGAGTCCTCGCCGTTCAGCGCCCAGTAGGTCCAGCCCATCCGGGGATGGGCGGACAGGTAGCTGACCAGGCTCTGGAACCACTGGCCCTGCGAGCCGGCCACGCTGCTCTGCACGTCGGCCGCGGTGTTGCCGGTGCCGAACTCGCCCACCCAGACCGGTGCGGTGCCCTGGTTGTACAGGTAGCCCCAGTTGGCGTCCCACACCGCGGCCAGGCTGGCCGCGGTGGTCGACGAGTTGAACCAGGTCTGCTGGAACAGGTTCGGGCCGTAGTCGTGTGCGGAGTACACCACGTGCCCCGGTGAGCTGAGCGTGACCGGGAACTGGCCCGCCTCGGCCAGGTCGCCGCCCCACCAGGTGCCGTTGGTGCCGCCGGATGAGGTCGGGTTCTCGCTGATCCCCTCGCAGAAGATCAGCGCGTTCGGGTTCACCGCCAGGATCGCGTTGCCCGCCTGCTGGTAGGCCAGCCGCACGTCGGTGCTGGCGTCGCCGGTGCCCCAGGTCGCGCCCTGCGCGTACGTGTCGCCGGTGGGGGTGTGCGGCTCGTTGCGCAGGTCGAAGCCGACCACGGTCGGGTTGCCCGCGAACATCTTGGCCAGCGTGACCCAGTCGTTGACCCAGTCCTGGCTGGTGTAGGTGCTGGTGTACCACAGGCCGTTGGCCTCGGCCGACTCCCCCGCCTCGGACCGGTGGTCATCCAGGATGACCTTGAGCCCGACCTGGCCTGCGTAGCTGACGATCTTCTGCAGGTCCTGCAGCGAGGTCAGCCCGGCCAGGTCGGTGTTGATCGGGCCGGTGTTGTAGAAGCTCAGGTTCTGCGGCACGACCGGGGTTTCCACCATCTGGTTAGAGAACGGGATCCGGATCGTGTTGTAGCCGAGCTTCGCGATGTCGTTGATGATCGTGTGGTAGTCCTGCGCCCACAGGCCGTGCGCGATCTCGTCCGGGGTCTCGAAGCCGTACCAGTTGATCCCGGCGATCCGCACCGGGCCGCCGGCGGCGTCCAGGATCTGGTTGCCGCTGGTGTGCCAGTACCCGGCGCCGACGGCGGCGGCCAGCTCGGCCTTGGCCGCGGCCAGGCTCATCGGCGCGCCGCGCATCGCCGCGCTGGCCGCCGCCGTGCTGTCCGCGGCACTGACCGCGGCCCCGGTCCCGGCCAGGCCAGCGGCCACCAGGGCCAGCGTGCCGGCTAACGCGGTTACGGGCCTGGTAAGCCTCATGGCGGTCGCCTCCAGACGGGCCCGGTCAGTCCCGGGCCAGGGTGAGCATGGTGATCGAGTACGGCGGCACGGTGGCCGCGGCCGCCCGGGCCTGGGCGCCGGTCAGCGTCTGCACCGCGGCGCGCTGCGTGCTGTAGCGCAGCACCGGGGCGTTGCTGAGGTGGTAGCCGGGCACAGTCAGGCCCAGGTCATAACTACTGGACGGGTCGTCGTTGACCACCATGGCCCGGACCGCGCCCCCGGCGGCCCGGGCCGCGAACACCTGCACCAGCCCCTGGCTGGAGCTGGCCGTCAGCAGCTGGTCCCCCGGCTGGATGAACCGGCTGAGCAGCTGCAGCCCGTAGTAGGCCGGGAACGGCGTCTCGGCAGGCGGCTCGCACACCTGGGCGCCGGACACCGTGCCGCAACTGCCGTCCGAGAGCACCCCGTAGTCGCCGTAGTCCGCCGTCCCGGCCAGGGCGGCCCCGTTGTCCCCGGACGTCACGATGCCGTTGTGGATCTGCCACCAGTCCACGTTGGACACCCCGTTTTCCAGCCAGGTGAGGTAGTCCTGCTCCAGGTAGAGCGCGTTCACCACGCTCAGCGTCTGCTTACCCGGGTTGGACGACACCGAGTTCGTCTCGGTGATCATGATGGGCAGGCTGCGGTTCCCGGCCCAGCCGGCGAACTCGGTGCGCAGCGCGCTGACCGACGCCGGGATCTGCCCGGTGGCCGCGAGCAGGCCAGCGTCAGTCGGCCCAGGGGGCGTTATGTTGCTGGGATTTTGCGGGTACCAGTGCACATCGGCGAAGCCGATGCTCAGGCCCCGTGGTTGGCTACGGAGCGCGGTGAGCACGGTCTGGTTCCATGACTGCGGGCTGGTCTGCGGGTTGGTCACGCCGTCCGGCCAGTTGTTCGGCGCGCCGGATGCGGTCAGCACCACGCCGACCGAGATGTGCGGGTCCACCGCCTTCATCGCCGCGATGTAGGCGGCCGCGTTGGCCGCGTACACGGCCGGGCCGCAGTTGTAGGTCTGGCTGGGCTCGCTGCCCAGCACGACCGGGCCGCCGGTGGGGGTGCTGGTGCAATGGTCGTCGGCCTCCCAGTCGGCGCCGTAGGTGCCGTTGCCGAGGACCTCGTTGCCGATCTCCCAGTACTTGATCCTGTAGTGGTGCTGGATGTTGGCGTAGCGGACCCAGTCGGCGGCGATCTGCGGGCCGCTCTCCCCGGAACCGTCCTGCCGCCCGATCGTGTTGCCGGTGCCGTAGTCCACCGTCACCATGGCCTGCGCGCCGGCCTGCCGGATGACCGACATGAACTGGCCGAAGTCCACCGCCTCGCGGAAGTTGCCGATCACGTCGGTGTCGGTCTTCCAGTCGTACTGGTCCGACTCGCTGCCGCCGGGCAGCCGGACCAGGCTGATGCCGGCGCCGTGCAGCAGGCCGGGCACCTGCGGGTCCAGCAGGCTGGCGTCGTAGGTGGAGGCGTTGATGCCGATCGCGGTGCCGGGCACGGTGGCCAGCGGCTGGGCCGGGCTGACGGCGACCTGCGCGACCGGGTTGCTGGCGGCCAGGCTGGGCCCGGCTCCGGTGAGCGCGGCGGCGGCTCCGGTCAGGCCCAGGGCCAGCGTGGCGGCGGTCAGGCGGCGCCGCCACCGTGGCCTGGTGGCGGGCTGGTCGTCGCGGTGCCGCATGGGCGCTCCTCGCCGTCGAGGGGTCACCGACCGGGCCGGCGGGTGGGAACGCCGGCCCGGTGGCGACCACGCCGGGCGGCGCCGCCCGGCCTCATAGTGATGACCGTTCCGCACCGGCACCCGGCCTGATACCGGCCGGGGACCGTGCCC